>JACONB010000294.1 GCA_014323965.1 Prochloron sp. SP5CPC1
TCCCCGCCGTTTAAGCTGTCATTGGCGAGACCGCCTCTTAAAGTATCATTGCCTTTCCCGCCCTTCAGGGTATCAATGCCGAAACCTCCTTCTAGGGAGTCATTCCCCGTGCCTCCTTCCAGGGAGTCGTTGTGGTCGCCCCCTTTCGTAGTTTTTATTCATATGATCGGTTTCTTATGGAACTCAAGGCGGGACCTATACTGGTGCCCATCTCTTTTCCCGACGAACTAGCAAATAGCTCGTTGAGACTTTTTGCGCTGCCCAAGGCGCTTATGGGGGGTGTCACATCACAAAGTGATTGCGGAAGTAGAAGGCAGCTTCCAAACTGTAGTAACTGTGCAAGAGCCTTACTTTATCAGTAGTGGACCCATTTTTCCGACTCCCGACGGCTCCATTGCCTTCGTCGTGAAAAATGAAGTCACTGAAGCATCCACTGATTATTTTATTAGGCACGCAGGACCCACAAGCCAATGCCAAACCACTCTGAGTGCAGAAGAGCCGATAGTGATAGGTGAAGATTAGAAATTCATATAACTTTACTATGCTATACTAAAATATACTTAATTTTTTTGTGTTGATAAACTATATATAGCAACCGCCAGGGCGATTGAGACACCCAAGTGATTTGAAAAACGTAGCCCTCGTATGGGGTAAGGTACTGTTATATATTCTTAATATTGATTAATTATGATTAGTAAATTTATTTTATGTTTTAGATAGATTAATCATTTATAAGTCAAGGGATTTAGTGATTTGGGATTAGTGAGGGCAAGGCGTGTGCAATAAAAAATTTACTCTCATATTAAGGATACCAAACGTTGTCCTAATTGCCCACCCTACGAACTACGAACTCCTCCAACCAACGGATAAACAGTTTCTCATCTTTTTTTTTGTGAAAGAACTGGTAACTGGTAGGGGCACCGCCTTGCCGTGCCCCTACGGTAGGTATTAAAGAGATTGTAGAAAGCGCAGGAGAGCAGAGCGATCGCCAGAAGACATCTTAACAAAAGCCTCTTTGGCAACTTCTGCTTCGCCCCCATGCCACAAAATCGCCTCTTCTAAGGTGCGAGCGCGCCCGTCGTGGAGATAGGTTGAATAAGGTAACACCGTTTGAGTCAAACCGATACCCCAGAGAGGAGGAGTGCGCCATTCTGTCCCAGTTGCCTGAAAATCTGGCCTACCGTCGGCTAACCCAGCTCCCATATCGTGGAGGAGCATATCCGTGTAGGGATGAATTTTCTGATGGGCTAATTCCGGGATGAAATAATCCCCTGTGGACAGTTCTGAGAGGTGACAACTACTGCATTTTGCTTGGGCAAATAGTTCCTCTCCCCTTTTAACCTTGCTATCCTCCAGTAAAGTGCGGGCGGGAACAGCCAAAGTTTGGACGTAAAATGCCGCTACTTCCAGAGTCTTCCAGTGGATATCCATAAAACCATCTGGTTCTCGAAACAGAGGGTTCGTTACCCCCATATCATTAACATAGGCAGAAGCAGTTTGCTGGATCAGGTTCGGTTGGTTAGCCTTCCAACCAAAACGCCCCAGCACAGGAGATTCTTTCTCTATATCCCACACTTGGTTAGGACGTCCGGAAATCCCATCTCCATTTTTATCTTCTGGATCTGCTAAAGCTAAAATAGTTTTGTCCTCAACAGCTTCCAAGAGGCCCAAACCAAACACTGATGGGGGGATGCGCAAAGAGGTCATTACCGAGGCTGGTAGGGGTTTACCATCCCTTTGAATAATATTGGCTTCAGGGGTTCGCAGACTATAAGTAGTTCCATCCCCATATTTGCCAGTTTGTTCCCCCCAAGCAATTTCTACCTTCCCTTCAGGGGGGTATCCGTAAACCCCCTGTTCTTGAATTTGGGTTCCCAGTCCCGGGACTGGGGTAGCATTTTCTGCTGGAACAGTGGCTTCTGCATAGTAGTCCTTTTCAGAGAATTCTTCATTAGAAGGAGACACCCCATTCTGACTCACCCTCACCAATAGCTGTCCTTTCTCCGGTAATCCACGCCCATTGCGGATATGGCAACCAACACAAGAAGCATTGTTGAAAAGGGGTCCAAGACCGGGGTTGATGGTGGCTGGTGGGGTGACGAAGACTGCCTCGAAAGCAAGATCCCCCTCTCCGTGGCGCTGGAAATTCTCTTCACTCAAACCCGCTGAAGGCTGTTCATAAGCGCTAGAAGCCCGAGTAAACACTGTTGTCTCACCCCCAGCTAGAGGTGTTGCTGCGGTTTTCTGACCCAGGAATATAGATATAGTAATGGCGGCGATCGCTCCTACAAGGAACAAAACTAGTAATATGGGGAATGACTTCATGATTCTTATTAGATTTAACTTTGCACTAAAGGTAGGACTTTCTGCTCCATAGTTGAGAAGAGTGCTTCCACAGCAGTTTTAGCTGCTTCCAGCTTTACTAAAGCATCAGGAGAGGTAATATTAGTCTCAATGGGAGCAGGAATAGCATCCACAGCAGCGAGCGCCCCTTCTATTTCCATCTTAATCCGTTTATCCAATGCTGGATCAGTCCCAGCAACCAAGTCCCTCAAGCTTTTACCCCTGGTACCAGCAGCAGGAACAGTCCCCAGATAGGCATTTTTAACACTGAGGAGATTATTTTTAAAGTCCTGGAGGGAAGTATGACTAAAGCGACTTTCCAAACCATCAGTCTCTTGGGTTTCTAGGGGTTCCCCAATCTTTTCATTAGCCACTTCATCCAGACAACCTAACACCCCTTGAACAATCTCCTCCAATGCTGCTGTGACTGTAAGATAAGCCTGGTTGTTCTCATCTCCCGCCGTTACCAGCACTTCCCGGTAAGGGGGATTACCTTGAATCCCCTCCTGCCAACTTTCCAGCAGTGAATTAGCTGTTCCATCAAATGCTGTGGCTAAAGCTTTCAGATATGCCAATTCCCTGGGGGAGAAATCCTCTACCTTCTTATTATTGTTCGTCCCAAAGAGCAAAACTTCCATGGTGTGAAAGCCTTTTTGGGTGGTTTGCAGGTTGGCGATGTATTCCGGGGTCAATTTATCATTACTATTGATGACAGCCTGAACATCGGTTTCGTTTACTGGCCAATCATCCAGATCTGCATCATAGCCCAAGGAGTCTGCGGGTCCAAAAGCGAAAGCTTCGCTCTGCTCCCAAGGATCCCGGGCTG
>JACONB010000295.1 GCA_014323965.1 Prochloron sp. SP5CPC1
ATATCTTTTGCAAATCTTGCCTAATCTTTGGATCTTCCACTGGTGTCACTGCTTCCACCCGCCGATCCAGGTTACGACGCATCCAGTCTGCACTACCCAGATAAATCTCTTCATTGCCACCATTATAAAAGGAGAAAATGCGAGAATGCTCCAAAAAGCGACCGATAATACTAATCACCCGAATATTCTCGCTCACCTTAGTAATACCGGGACGAAGACAGCAAATTCCCCGCACAATCAGGTCTATTTTGACCCCTGCTTGAGAAGCTTCGTAGAGACTGGAGATAATTTCCGGGTCTACTAAAGAGTTCATTTTCCCAATTATCCTCCCACTATTCCCATTGCGGCAATGTTCTATCTCCCGGCGAATTTTCGCCATCATTTCCTGCCGCAAATTTACCGGAGCAACTAACAGTTTGCGATAAGACTTTTGCTGAGAATAACCCGTTAAGTAATTAAATAAATCAGTTAAATCAGCCCCCAAATCCTCCCGACAACTCAATAAACCCAAATCAGTATAAAAATTGGCAGTCTTGGGATTGTAATTCCCCGTGCCAATATGGACATAACGACGAATTTTGTTCTCCTCCTGACGCACCACTAAGACTATTTTGGTATGAGTTTTCAACCCCACCAAACCGTAAACCACATGGACCCCAGCTTGCTCTAATTTCCGCGCCCAGAGAATATTGTTTTTCTCATCGAAACGGGCTTTCAGTTCCACCAACACTGTCACTTGCTTATTATTTTCCGCCGCAGCAATGAGAGCTTTGATAATGGGAGAATCCCCAGAAGTGCGATAGAGAGTCATTTTGATAGCCAGCACTTGGGGATCCCTGGCCGCCTGGGTAATAAAATGCCTTACTGTGGCGTCGAAAGAGTGATAAGGATGGTGGAGCAGCTGATCGGAAGAGCGAATCAAGGGAAAAATATGTTCTTCTTCTTGCTTGAGATTATCAACTTCCAATGATTCTGACTTGGGTTGAAACTGTGGTGGTACCACTGGTGTCCAAGGGGTAACTTTCAGTTCCGGGAGAGGCAATGATGTCAAAGACATTAAATCAGCCAATCCCAGCAAACTCTCAATCTGATAAATATCCCTCCTCTTCAAATCCAATTCCTTTCTCAGCATGGATCCCACCTGTTCTGGCATTCCGGCGTGAATTTCTAGCCGCACAGAGTCGCCCCCCAATCGCCGTTTCTGCAATTCCTGCTCAATGGCTAGTAACAAGTCGTCGGCTTCTTCTTCTTCTAAGTCCAAGTCTGCATTCCTGGTGATGCGGAAGGGATGACATTCTTGAATATTCATCCCCGGAAATAAAGCTGCCAGATTGTGGGTAATTACCTGTTCTAAGCTCACTCCTGTCCAGTTTTCTTTACACAATGGTTCTGGTAAAGGGACAAACCGAGGTAGCATCTTGGGTACTTTAATTCGGGCAAATAATTCTTCGGACCCATCCGGTTCCCGCAGCACCACAGCGAGGTTGAGGCTGAGGTTAGAGATATAGGGAAAGGGGTGAGAAGGGTCCACTGCTAGAGGGGTGAGGACGGGGAAAATATGCTCCTCAAAAAACTGCTGTAGGTAAATGCTATGTTCTGGGTTTAGGTCTTTATAGTCGAGAATGGTAATACCGTGAGCAACTAATTCAGGTCTCAGGGTAGATTGAAAATACCGGTCTTGTTCTTGTACAATAGGACCTAAGCATTGGCTGATGTCTTCCAGTTGTTGCGCTGGAGTGCGACCGTCGGCAGTTAGTTGGCTCACTCCTGCTTCCACTTGCTTTTTCAACCCAGCCACCCGCACCATGAAAAATTCATCCAGATTAGAGCTGAAAATAGCCATAAACTTGACTCTTTCCAAGAGGGGGGTTCTGGAATCGAAGGCTTCGTGCAAGACCCTGCGGTTGAATTCCAGCCAGCTTAATTCTCGGTTAAAATAATACTGTGGGTCTTTGAGATTAATTTTCCGGGCAGTACTTTTTGATTTCGCCATCACGTTTAATTTACAGTTTCATCAAGCACCATACTATAACAGTTAGCACGTACCAAGACAGTCTTGATGGGCAATCAAAACTCGTAGCTTTCTTATTTAATAGGACCAACATTGCCCACCCTACGGTAAAACTGCTGTTACTGAGCAATAGTTTGCTCTAATAACTGCTGAAATTCTCCCAGATTACCAATGGTAATGGCTCGTTTAAAAAGGGTATTCAGCACCGACTGCTCCTCAATGCCATTAATTACCTCTATCATGGAATTGGGGACAGAACCAAACCGTGTGGATAGAATTTCCAAGGTATCCTCTCGTCCCTTCTCGATAATTCCTTCTTCCCGTGCTAATCGTTCTATACTAGTGACATATCGCACTTTTCTTACCTCCTCGTAATTCCTGACTTCTGCTTTAAATCCACGGGCTAACTCCGGTGGTAAAAACATTATCCAATCGATAAATCGGAATAATTTAACCACATCTGAGCGATTATAACCCCCTTCATATAACCTTCTGACTAGACTTAATTTCCAGTTTAATCGACTTGCTGGATTTTTGTGAGTCGCCCTCGTCTTCAGGTGCGCCATGACAATTATCCCAAAGGGGTTGGTAGTTTCTTCCAGAGTTTCCCAATCAGATTCGTAGTCTAGCAGTTTGACTACGGGAAACTCCAAACTAACCTGACATCCCCCAATATTATAGCTAAAATTATTTGGTCGCCAATGGGGGTTGGAGTCTGCCAAAACTGCTAAAGAGATGACTGGTTTGTGATGGCGATCGTACAAGCGATAATTGTAGCAGTACATCCGTTCAGGAAAGATGGTTTCATATTTTCCCTGTACCTCTACATGTACCAATATCCACACTTGTTGACCTTCAACTAACCAAACCTTCGCTACTTTATCTACCAGACGTTTGCCAATTTCTCCATCCGGTTCTAGTTGCTGCAATTCTTGGTCCAGGAATTCATAGGGTTTGTTCCAGTCGATGGCTCTATATACTTGGGGAAAAAAGAAACGGATAAAATCTGGAAAGTAGTCTTCTATAACTTCTTTCCAGGGACTGTCATATTCGTCGTTCATAACTTTGTGTGGTAAGTTTTCCAGCGCTTGTTCATTGTCCCATCACCAATCTTCATCAGAATAAAAATAGGAAGATACATCTTCTACTTTTGCTC
>JACONB010000296.1 GCA_014323965.1 Prochloron sp. SP5CPC1
GTGCGGAACTGGTCAGTAATCAGTCTTCCAAGTCCAACCGCTTAGGGGATGAGCGAATCTCTATCTGCCCACACACAACTGTGAAATCAAGCAGGCTTGCCGAACCCACCCCCATCCCCTCCTGGGAGGGGAGAAGAGGGGGGGGGGGGTGTGAAGCTGGGAACAGGGCGGAATCAGACACGAAAGTGACACTGCCGCTAACGAGGAGAATTTATGGTTAACAGGTATCCTGGAAACAGGTACGCTGAACCGGAAAAAAGCGTCTAATACCTGGGAGAACAGCGTTAGTATGGAGGGGTGCCTCCTTAATGGGCTTCCTAACCGATAATCAAAACCCTGCTGTGTTTTGCGATTGATAACAGCATTCCTAGGGGGTCGGTGGGCGAAATGGTAAAACCTAAAGATTCAAAACAATTTCTGATTTGGAACGAGGAAAAACGAATGGTTCTCTCTCCAAGGGTGGTACCTGGAGAGGGAGGGCAGGCATACCCCCGTCATTAATCAATGCCGGGGGCCGTTCGGATAGGACGCGGGAACGAAAGCCATGAGCTAAACAAT
Source organism: Prochloron sp. SP5CPC1 (assembly GCA_014323965.1). Lineage (GTDB taxonomy): Bacteria > Cyanobacteriota > Cyanobacteriia > Cyanobacteriales > Prochloraceae > Prochloron. The sequence continues at coordinate 559 of JACONB010000296.1, forward strand.
TGCCCGCAATGACCGAGAGCTAATTTCTATTCAAAAGGGATGCCATTGGTCGAAAGACCAGATACTGCCATAGAGATATGGACAATGAGGATAACCTAATTCTGAATTTGAGGTCCAGGTAAGATGAAATCCGAGTAGGAATGGATAAACTGAAAATGAATAGAATAAAAAGGCGAAGATTACCACAACCCCCAGTACCAGCTGGATAGAGGTAATCAGAGGGTTTGTAACCTTTAAAAAAGGCAAGTTTCAACCCATAGGTCATAGGAGCCGTGTGAGGTGAAAGTTTCATGCACGGTTCCTACAGGGATGGGGTGGGCGACCACTCCTTCGACCCGAACTGGTGAAGAAGTTTTGAAATTGGCGGTGCATAGTTGTGGAATGATTTAAGAGAAGGCAGAAAAATCTTGCCTCACCTCCCTCTGCGCCTCTGCGTCTCTGCGTGAAACTTTCTCTGACAAAAGGTTTAGGACTGTGACCGGAGTAGGGGTCAACACGAAAAAAGAGGCGATTGTCTATAACCGCCCCTTTAAGTTATATTGATATAAAAAGGAAGTCTAAATAGCTCCCCTTTATCGAATGCGCCGGGTGGCGCCGCTTATTTAGCCCTATCTGCTCCAGTACCTCCTTGAGATATCTGGAGCTTCAGAGCCAACTGCTTCCACTTTCCCTCCAGAAGCAAATTCGCTTGAGGGTTAGCGAGCAATATTCCCGTTAGGCATAACATTCCCAGTATGACGAGAATTAACCAGGGGTTATTGGATAATATATCAAGCATAGTTTTTATAACTTTGTTTACCCTACTTATTATACATCATTTGTGGAAATAACGTTTTTAGGAACCAGTTCTGGAGTACCGACGCGATCGCGCAATGTTTCCAGCATTGTCCTGCGCCTGCCGCAGAGAGCAGAATGCTGGTTATTTGACTGCGGGGAAGGAACTCAGCATCAACTACTGCGCAGCGACATCAAAACTTCCCAACTTACGCGAATATTCATCACCCACATGCACGGAGACCATATATTTGGTTTAATGGGTTTGCTGGCAAGCTGCGGTTTAGCTGGTTCTGCTCAACAGGTGGACATTTACGGACCAGCAGGTTTAGAAGAATACCTTTGGGCTTGCTGTAAATACTCCTATACCAATCTTACTCATCGCATTAGAGTCCACCAAGTCAAACCGGGAGTTATTTTCACCGACTCCGATTTTACCGTCTCTTGTCTTCCCCTCAAACACAGGGTTCCTGCTTTTGGTTACCGGGTCCAGGAAAAAGACAGACCCGGACGATTTTTAGTAGAAAAAGCCAAAGCTTTAGGCATTCCCAGAGGTCCAATCTATGGGAAACTAAAACAGGGTCAAAATGTTACCCTCCCAGACGGTAGGATCATTCGAGGAGCCGATATCTGTGATCCACCAGAAGAAGGGCGGAAAATTGCCTATTGTACGGACACCGTTTTCTGCGAGGAAGCAATAACCTTAGCAGAAGACGCCGACCTTTTGATTCACGAAGCAACTTTTGCCCACCAAGACGCTAACCTAGCTTTTGAACGTCTCCATTCTACCTCCACTATGGCAGCCCAAGTAGCCCTAGCAGCAAAAGTGAGAAAATTAATTATCTCTCATTTCAGTCCTCGCTATGCTCCAGGAAATGTGTTAACCTTAGATAACTTGAAGCAAGAAGCAAGGGCTATTTTTCCCCAGACTAAACTCGCTTATGATTTCTTTACCTATGAAGTACCGAGACGAAGAAACAGCGAACAGTGAACAGTTATCAGTTACCAAGCATCTTATAATTCAGGTATACTACATGGCACAAGCTTTCCCATTGTCCAAATAATAGCAAGTCAAATGATAAATGTCAAGGGGAAATTATAAAAAACCGCATTTTTTTATAATTTACTTATCAAAAATAGAGTACGAGCGTAGCTGCTTAGTATGCATAATTAAGATTATATAATGTCAACTTTATTATATAATTATCATTAATAACTTATAACTCATAACTGGTAACTGGTAACTGGTAACTGGTAACTGGTAACTGATAAAGGTTGTCCTAAAAGACTGAGATTGAGAACACGACCACCAGTGACGAGATAAACTGGATCAGCGATCGCTCCAATACGACGGACGAGCATTCCCAACCGATCTCTAAACTTTCGACCAGCAGGATAAGCAGGTACAACACCCCAACCAGTTTCCTCTGCTACCAAGATAGTATCAGATCCCGGTGTTTGCAAGCTGGCCAGCAATTGGGCAACAATCTTCTCCCAAGTATCTTCATCGTTGGAAAGTAAATTAGCCACCCAAGTGCCGAGAGAATCCACCAAAAGGCAATGGGTAGGCAGTCCGGTCTCAATAGTTGCTGGTAATGCTTCCTGAACAGTTAATGTCTGCCAGGTAGGAGGTCGCCGAGAGCGATGCTTGGCAATTCGTGCCAGCCATTCTGGGTCAGCTTCATCAATTCGAGCTGTGGCCACGTAAACTACTTGATTGCCAGTCTCTCGTGCCAGTGTTTCCCCCCACTCGCTTTTTCCGGAACGAGCTGCACCAGTGACTAAAATGACTTGTCTCGATTTTAATTTTTCTCGATCCATTTT
>JACONB010000297.1 GCA_014323965.1 Prochloron sp. SP5CPC1
CGGGGAAGGACATTTTATAGTGAAGCTCAGGGGAAAATTATTGAGTGGGAGCGGGAAATTAAGGCCAGAGAAACTCTGGAAAAGCTGATCGCATTGGACGACAAGGAACGGTTGCTGCTCTGGAAGAAGCCATCGCCATTGCTTACACTATCCCATCTTCCACTAGCTTTCGCACCAGACAGATTCAATTGCTGAATCGTTGGAGCCAGCAACTATTAATTAAGGCTCAAAACGAAGCTCAATATTCTCTCCAGCTGGCTATTAATATCGCTCAAAAGATTCCCTATGGCACTTCTGCCTATAATTTAGCCCAAACTCGAATCAGAACTTGGCGGGATCAACTCCAACCCCGTCTCTATCTCCCGGAACCAGAACCAGTCACGGAACCAGGAATAGGGAATAGGGAATAGGGGATAGAAGAGGACCAAAAGCATACTTATTTTAAGTTATTTAGTCTACTTAAGTGTTTTCCATTCAATTACCTTTCTTTCCACTCGAAAGAGGAGGGAATTGGTTAATCCAAGATAATTAGCGCCTATTAATAACAAAAGATATTGTTTTTTAGTTGCTTCTAATAAATGAGGACAATTGGCAAAATCCAGGACTAAGATAGTAGAAGAACCCCACTTTTCCCGACCTATCTTACAGTCCCTAGGGAGGAAATGCATGAGAGAGCGGAAGCGACTTATTGCTACTTTTTCCAACTCAGCACTGGTATAATTAGATTGATAATTGTTCATTCTCCCTCTCCTCTCTGTGACTCTGCGCCTCTGCGTGAAACCATAGCGATCGCCTCAGGTAAAATAAGATGTTCCTGCACTTGAATGCGACCGTGTAAACTTTCTGGAGTATCCTCTGGTAAAACCGGGACAGCTGCTTGGATTAAAATAGGACCACTATCCACCTCCAGACTGACTAAATGAGCCGTACAACCAGTAATTTTCACCCCAGCTTTCAGTGCTCTTTCCACCGCTCTCATACCCCGAAAACTGGGCAATAAACTGGGATGAATGTTGATGACTCGGGAAGGATATGCATCTAATAATACCTGAGTTACCACTCGCATCCAACCTGCCATTACCACCCACTGTACCCCATAAGATTGCAATACCTTCACAATAGCGTCATCGAAATCTTCTCGGTGCTGGTAATTTCCATGTTCTACTAATACAGCAGGCACTCCCCAGCTATCTGCTCGGGATTTCACTTTCGCCTCTGGATTATTATAAATTAAGACAGGAATGGTAGCATTTAGCCGCCCAGAGTCAATTGCTCCGGCAACAGCCTCAAAATTCGTACCGCTACCAGAAGCCATGATACCCAATTTGACCATTTGCCCTAGGGTTTGGTGGAGGGTGGGGGAAATAATCGCATCAATTACCATAGGCTGAGAGTGAGTAGTTTCTATGACTAGGGTAACAACAGCTATGACTGGAAAAGCTTAAATCAGCTTTAAGATTATCTGCGTTTATCTGCGTGCATCTGCGGTTACCAAATCAGTTCCAAATTGAGAGAGAAACCTGGGAGAACATCTTCCCCTGATAGAGTAGTAGGAGAATTGAGCACTTCTACCTCTTTACCAACGCGATAAATCTCTACTTGCTTTCCTTGACGGTTAATTAACCAACCCAAACGGGTTCCATTCTCCCTATATTCTTCCATTTTCTGTCTTATTGCTGTTAAAGTATCACTAGGGGAACGCAATTCAATCACAAAATCAGGACAGAGGGGCAGGAATTTCTGCTTTTGTGTTGAGTTTAAAGCATTCCAGCGCTCCAAAGGGATCCAAGCAGCATCGGGAGAGCGATCTGCACCATTTGGCAGTTTAAATCCTGCGGAAGAATCAAAAGGGATTCCGGTTCCATCAGCGTCAGCCCAGTTAAACAACTGCTGACTTATTCTCCCATTGCGGTTGCTAGTTTCTCCCCCTACTGGTGACATAATGATTAAATCTCCCCTAAGGTTACGTTCAAATCTGAGATTCCGGTTGTGGATACAGAGCTGATAAAATTGGTCATCCGTCAGTTCAGTGGATTGAAGATCGAGAGTTAAATTGGTCATGTCTATTTTCCTGGTAGCAAAACTTTCCCTCTATATTATACTAAATAGGTTCGCGCAAAGACGCAAAGGCGCAAAGGATGGTTCTAAATGATTATTCAGTGGCAGAAAACAAGACATTTCCTTTTAAGGACAGTATTAGGGATGCTTATCTTTACCCTGGGCTATCAACTATTCTACCCTAAGAAGGAGTCCTGGAATCTTCCCGAGTCTTTCCCCTTACAGGGGTGGGAATTTGTAGAATCTCAAGTAGTAAAGAACACCGGTCAAGGTCAAAAAAGAAGGCAATACCAATATAGCTCCCCAGCAGGAATTGTGGATATCCAACTGCGCTACTTTCCCACTCTCAAAAATGGCAATAATCTATCCCTATTCAAAACTGTAAATGAACTAGAATTACCGGACTTTGCTGTAGAGGTGAAGCAGTCAGCAGTGGGCTACTATGGGATGTTTGCCCACGAAGGACGCGCCTATTTAAGTGCTTGTATTAATGATAAGGTCAAAACAACTTTTACTCAAGCACAATATGTTGCCCTAAGGAATAACAAAGAAGAGCTATTGAGTCGTTTTTTTCCTTGGTTAATCGGGTTGAAAGACTTAAGAGACTGGAGTTGTTTGTGGGTTACCATATCCACTCCTATTGATTCAGAGCCACAGCAATCTTATGCTCTGCTTCAGGAAGTTTTGCAAAGCTTTTTTCAGTGGTGGCACGCTCATTTTCCTTAGCTATTATTGAACTGTACTTTGATTCATGATATAATATTTACGGAAAATATTCTCCATACTACTACACTCAAAAATGCCCAAGCAAAAAGCTGATATAAGCACGAAGCGACTCATAAGTTTAGCACCCAATGAATGGGTACAATGGCTCATGGAACCCTCTCAAATAGAAGTTCGAGAGATTATTTCTTCGGAGTTTCAATGGGTGAGTCGAGAAGGGGACGTTTTAGTCAAAGCCTATAGTCCCGACTTAGGGGAGTTTTTAATTCTCAATGAGTTACAATTGAGGTATAATCAGAAAGTGCCTCGACGAATGAGGGCTTATACTGCTTTGGCTGGCGAGAAATATGAACTCCCAGTTTATCCAGTGCTG
>JACONB010000298.1 GCA_014323965.1 Prochloron sp. SP5CPC1
CTGATTGGGAAAAGCAACCCAAGTTGACCAAATCACAATGGGATTAATTGTGGGTGCAGCGAGTAAAAAGCCCACTGCACTGGAAGTGGGCACACCTTGAAGCAACAATCGCCGCGCCACGGGAACGTTACCACACTCGCAGACGGGGAATAAAAATCCGAAGCAACTGCCTATTATGGCCCCCAAGATAGGATTACGGGGCAACTTAGCAATTAGTTTACCTTCGTCTATCAGTAAGAGTAAGACGCTAGAGAGGAAAACTCCCAGCAATAAGAAAGGCATTGCCTCCACTAACAGGCTGAAGAACAGGGTGAAAAAAGGCATTGAATCGCGACCCATATAGCATGTACCATGACAGTTGACCAGCTTGGCTTATTCCGCCGGGGCGCAAGCCTTGTGCCCTCCCTCTACCGTTATTTAAGCCATTGTATCTGCTTTTGCACTAGAATAACGCAAAGGCTAGGTTAAAGGCTGTATAATGGCAATGAAAGGAGAAATTTTGTAGTGACAAAGGGGAAAAGGTCGCGATTTAACCTGAAATTGTTCAAGCGGTTTTGGGCGATCGCCAAACTTTATTGGTTCGGAGAAGAAAAACGGGGTGCCATTGCCCTGTTAGCACTTCTAGGGGGCTTATTATTAGCTTATACTTGGCTTAGAGTAAGTTTAAACCAACAGCAAGGTGTTTTAATTTCCTCCCTTGCGGACAAAGATGCCGATAGATTTTGGGCTGCGGTGCGGATATTCTTAGGAGTTTTGATTGTCTACGTTCCCCTTTTTGCTGGTTATGGCTACTTCCGGGAGAAATTGGGAGTTTATTGGCGAAGGTGGTTGTCCTATCGCTTTCTTGGTAAGTATTTCGGCAATCGCTCTTTTTATAACTTGAGTAATTCCAATACAGAATTGGATAACCCAGATCAGCGTATTTCGGAGGATATCAGAAGCTTTACCCAGGAGTCCCTCCGATTTTTGCTCATTATTATCGTCTCCATTTTCCAAATCGTTGCTTTTAGCGGTGTTCTTTGGGGTATCTCTAAACCTTTGGTAATGTGTTTGATAATTTACGCCTTATTCGGGAATTTCGTTACTACTGGCATTTTTGGGAGAATTCTCGTTAAGCTGAATTTTGAGCAACTAAAAAGAGAAGCTAATTTCCGTTTCGGTCTCGTTCGCATTCGTGAAAATGTAGAGTCTATTGCCTTTTATCGTGGGGAAGAACGAGAATATAATCAAGTAAAGCAACAATTCGATAAAGCATACGACAATTTTAATCTCCTGATACTGTGGCAAGAGCTATATTTGGGCTTGTTCGCCAATGGTTATGAGTTTATTATTTATATCATTCCTGAGGTAGTTCTCGCACCGAGAATTTTTAATGGGGAGTTGGAAGTGGGGATAGTAACGGAAGCTGGAGGTGCCTTTTTTACTATCTTTCGCTCTCTGAATATTATTGTGGATCGCTTCCAATCTCTGGCTAACTTTGCTGCGGGAATTAATCGCTTATACGACTTCCACGAATATCTGGAAGCAGAAAGGGAGCAAGTTCCTGGGGTATTAGGGGAACGGAAGAAGATTGATACTGTGGAAAACGGTCGTTTAGCTTGCTCTAGGCTAACCTTACAGACTCCTAACTATCAAAGAACTTTATTTCGGGATATTTCCCTAGAACTCCAACCAGGAGAAGGACTGCTCATTATGGGAGCGAGTGGTTGTGGGAAAAGTTCCCTCTTGAGAGCCATCGCAGGCTTGTGGAATTCGGGAACTGGGGCTATTTACCGTCCCAAACTAGCCGAAATGCTCTTTTTACCCCAGCGTCCCTATATGATTTTGGGTACTCTTCGCAGTCAGCTACTCTACCCCAATGGGAATCTAAATCTTAGGGATGAAGAACTGGAAGCAGTATTGCAACAGGTTAATCTCCCTGATTTAGCTGATAGGTTTGGGGGTTTAGATGTAGAAAAAGATTGGGCTGATGTACTGTCTTTAGGGGAACAACAGCGGGTGGCTTTTGCCCGGATTTTGATATCCCAACCCAACTATGCTATTTTGGATGAGGCTACCAGTGCTTTGGACGTGAAAAACGAGGAAGGTCTTTATGGTCACTTGCAACAAAGGTCCACAACTTTCATCAGTGTGGGTCATCGTCCTACTCTCAAAAAATATCATACAATTCTTGGCAGTTAACACAAAATGAAGTTTGATATGGCGCTTTGGGCGGATTTTGGGTGCGGAGTTCGGGGTTAGAAATTACCGCACACAAAGCTTGTTAACACGTTAAAATATTACAATAAATAATTTATTTATTGTAATTATATGCTGTCTGAATTGGGTGGTCTTACCCTGCTCGGCTGACTTCCTGGATTGAATAACAATTCACCGCTAGAATAGCTAGTACGGAAGGTTGCAGCTAAGTTAGCTACTTGACGAATGGCACTGCGTAAATCTCTTTCTTCTAGGGAAGATAGGGGATGAATAAAGGCTGCATAAACCACCCCATCACTAATAGCATAACGAGCATCTAAAGCAGTGTGGAAATTAGCAATCATCATTTTTTGCAACTGCTCTGTACGGAGATTGCGAGTATCGGTAATTTGAGTAATAATGCGCATACGATCTTGACTTGCACTGGTTAGCACTAGGATGGAATGTCTTTGCAACTCAAACCGAAATTGACCGTTTTGAGAGCGAACTTCCCCAGCAACTTCTTTGAGTATTCTTTCTAGCCTTCTAATAGTCATTCGAGACTGATTTGATTGGGCTAATTCCTGAGCAGTAGCACTAGGATGAGGTAGGGTAGGGTAAACAGAGAGAAACCCAGTGATAATTAAAGATCCAGAGAAGAGAATTATTTTGTTCATGGGGGTTAAACCGCTAAAATTTAGGTTTTAATCCGATTTACTTTGGGCTAAAATTTCCTCAAATTCTTCCAAAGAAGGGACTGTAACAGCCTGTCGAAGTAATTCTTTTAACTTTTGTAGATTTTCCAAGGTATTCACCATATCCTGCAATTGTTTGGGTACGATTTCAAATCGTGTTTCTAAAACAGCGATCGCCGACTCACGAGCATTTTGTACCATTCCATCTCGCTCAAAACCTGTAATATATGGCATCTGATTTTCCTCCCTTACGCGCTTTAAT
>JACONB010000299.1 GCA_014323965.1 Prochloron sp. SP5CPC1
CACTCACTAGGGCTTCTCGCAAACTGGTTACCCCATCCGTAGCATTGACCACGTCTGTCAGGGTATTTACCGTTAGGGTATTAGCTTCTCCTGTCAGGGTTTCACCGTCAATCACCAGCTCAACTGTATCATCTTCCTGGTGCAATGCTGCCAAAGCAGCAGCACTCAGGTCTTCACCTCGCAACAATGCAGAGAAAATCGCCCCTTCATCCCCTGCACTATCCGTGGTATTGATCCGGGCATCTATGCCATGACCAATCTCTTCTAAGAGTAACGCTACAATCTCTTGGGAGGCTGCGGACTCGATTAATTCCCGCGCGAGATAAATCTTATCCTGATCAAGGACATAAACCCCCCGGGCTCCCCCTAACTCGGCACCCGAGCGAATCTCAATTCCTGGCCAACTGCTAAAATCTCTTTGGGCAAACTGCTGAGACAGGCGCTGCAACTCTTCGGCATTCACATCGGAACCAAAAGCGGGAGCTAGTATCTCAGGGCTGAAACCCCCACTCTCAGCAAAGGATTTGAGCAGGTCTTGAACTTCCAGCTTAGCGTTGTCTAAATTCTGGGAAACGATCTGAGGCATATCTAAAACTCCATTTCAATTTACAATTCAATTGTAAATTGTTGAAAATGTAATGACTGTGATAAGAGTCACTTAGGCTAATGATTCTTCTTGTCAAAACAGAATAGGGAGAGAAATTAACGTAAATCTAATCTAGCTTAAATGGTATTTTATTGAGAAAAAGATTAATTTTTCTAAATTACTTAATGTTCCCACTCTCTGAGTTTTTCAGCCACCTGAGTAAATACAGAACCCCAATCATCCGGTTCCGGTTGACGGAACAGACTCATAGTGGGATACCAGCTCGAATCAGCCCCTTCCACTCCCCAGCGCCAGTCAGGGTTGTAGCAGAGCAAAGTCCACACCGGTTTTCCTAAAGCTCCCGCTAAGTGAGCCACCGACGTATCCACTGTAATCACCAAATCTAACTGGTTAACCACAACTGCCGTGTCACCATAGTCCTGGAGTTGGTCGCTCAAATCCCTTACCTGAACATCTGTCGGCAACTGGGTAATCTCTTCAGCTCGCTCACCCACCTGTAAACTATAAAAAGTCACATTAGGCACCCGCAACACAGGAAGGAAATCCGAAATAGTACAAGAGCGATTCTGATCATTAGCATGAGTTGTGCTCCCCCCCCAGACAATCCCTACCTGCAAGAAACCCTGACTTTTTTGTTCCTGAAGTAAAGATATCAAATTAGACCTACCTTTAGTGGGCACCTTCAAATAAGGCACTTCATTAGGAATAGTATTTATCTTAGTTTGGAACACATAGGGTAAACTCATTAAAGCAATATAAGTGTCAAAAGAATCCAAAGCAAATTCCCCCGCCGTGCGAATCTCCGTTATACCTGGTATCTCAGCAAAAATGGGAATTAAATTAGGAGTACACACTAGGATGATTTTGCCACAAAGATTAGCCACCATAGGTAAATAGCGGCTAAACTGAATGGCGTCTCCAGCTCCCTGTTCCGTATGAACCAACAAGGTTTTGTCAGGAATAGGTTTCCCGTCCCAACGAGGTTTAGGGGCATTAAAAGGGGTGAATTGTTCCGTTTTCCACCGCCATTCACATTCAGCCCAACCCCGCTCAAACTGGGACTTTTGTAACAGGGACATGCCCAGGTTGTGGTGGGCTTTAGCAAAGTCTGGTTTAATTTTAATCGCTCTTTCATAATAGGTAATAGCCTGGTCCAGTTTTCGTTGCTTACTGTAAACAAACCCCAAACTGTTGCAAGCGTCGGCATGACGTGCTTCTGCTGCAATTACCTGTTTCAGTTCCCTCTCCGCTTCTGGGTACTGGTCCAAGTCTCCTAAGGTGACCCCTAGGTTGTACCGGGCTGGAAGATAGGTGGGTTCCAGCTCCAAGCATTTGCGGTATGCAGCTATGGCTTCTTCTAACTTTCCTTCTCTATGAAGTTCATTCCCTTTGTTAAAGTAGGTTTCGGCAAATTCCCAATCTGGGGAAGGAGTCACCACACTAGCCAAAGCTTCGTTGGGCAATACATAGGAGGTGGCCATTAACTCTTCATCCCAGTTAATCACTTCTGGGAAGCGAATTCCTGGCAACACTGCTACAGCAAAGATTTCTTCTACCCCACTCTCAAAGCGCAAAAAGGCAACAGCTTCCCCCGTGTTAATATCCACAACCCAAACTCCACAAATCCTTTCCGTGAGGGTTTGGGTGAGGGGCAAACCGCTGAAGACAGCGGATTCTCTGATTTGAGACAAACCAATAAAAGCCAAGTTCCCCCAGAAATCCAACCCTCGTGTAAACCCCGGCAATTGAGCCACCCTCACCAGTTTATTTGTGGTCCTATCTAAATAAGCTAAACTCCCAAAACCTGACTCCAACACCCAGAGGCGATTATCATACCACCGGGGAGAATGGGGCATAGATAACCCTTTTAAGAGAATTTCATTGCTTTCTATATCTATTAAAATACCGCCGTTGGCTTTATTCTTTCGCCACCCTCCTGGATTGTCTGTTTCCCCCAAGGCAGTTACGTATTTAGGTTTTCCCTCCACTATACTTAAGCCGTTGAGGTGACAGCGATCCCGCAAGTCATAAGCACTAATAAAAGGTGGTTTCCACCGAGGTACAAAACTAGAGTTTTTATCCAGGGTACACAAACAAGAAAAGCGAGTGTTAATAAACCAAAGTTCATCCCCAACCCAAGCCATTTCATGAATGTCAATATCCCCGGTAATATGAATATCTCTGGGTAAATAACAGGCATCATGCTTCTCTTTCGGTTCGATTTTATTGGCTACGTCAGGAATATTACGAAGTTGCCAAATAGCCCCTCCTGTACCAATAGCAAGACGCTCCCGGGTGGCTGCTAGTCCCATGGGCTTTTGGAAGGTGCGGAAATGAGTATTAACTGTCTCTTTATCGCCTCGTACCACAATCAGTTTTCCGGCTTGATAGGTAGATACTACTAAGGAAATCCCTAGGCGCTCCAGCACGGGAACAAAGGTGTTAGTGTGAACGCTCCTGAGGGGGGCGGAGGGAGGATTTTGGGAGTTGGTCATGATTAATTTTTGTTGCTGGGGTTGAGGAAATAG
>JACONB010000300.1 GCA_014323965.1 Prochloron sp. SP5CPC1
TTGGATGGTTCCCTGCAAGTTGTGCCCTATTACAATAAACCGCCCCAATCGGGATTGTATAAACATTTCCAGGCGATAGCTAACGCAGTGCCTGATTTGCCCCTGATGCTCTATAATATACCAAGTCGCACGGGGACAAATCTGGAACCGGAAACAGTTGGGTTACTGGCAGAAATAGATAATATTGTGGCCATTAAAGAAGCTAGTGGTTCCTTGGCGCAAACCTGCGAAATTCGCCGCATCACTCCAGCATCATTTGCCATCTACTCCGGGGACGATTTTCTAACTTTACCCCTGCTTACTGTGGGCGGAACTGGAGTTGTTAGCGTTGCTAGTCATTTGGTAGGGAAGCCAATTAAAGGTATGATTCAAGCTTTTGAAGCAGGACAAATAAATGTTGCTCGGGAAATACAACTCAAACTTTTTCCTTTATTTAAAGTTCTTTTTTGTACTGCTAATCCGATTCCTATTAAAGCTGCTTTAAAATTACAGGGTTGGAATGTAGGCGGTTTGCGTTCACCTTTAGAAAATCTGGATCCTGACTTGGAAGAAAAGTTAGCAACCGTTTTAAAAGAGCTTGATTTACTCTGAATTTATCTTCAGTGTTTACAAATTTAGCTTAAAGTCAGTTGATATTCAATAAATTATTGGATTTTCTCTATCGTTACTCTAGATATTGATTGTGGTAGCAATATGGGTAAGAAAGGCTATATTTAAACAATCCAAAAAATTCAATTGCAATAATTCAATAAACAAACTATATCAACATAAAAATGAGTAAAAACGGTTCTAAACCCACTCTGAAAATTATTCCTCTCGGCGGGTTGCATGAAATTGGCAAGAATACCAGCGTGTTTGAATACGAAGACGAAATTATTCTCTTAGATGCAGGTATTGGTTTCCCCTCTAATGAGATGCACGGGATTAATATTGTCCTTCCCAACACCACCTATTTGCAGTCAAATCGCCATAAAATCGAAGGAATGGTGGTAACTCACGCCCATGAAGACCATATTGGCGGTATTCCTTATCATCTCAAGCAATTCGATATTCCCGTCATCTACGGTCCTCGTTTAGCTATCTCCTTATTGCAAGATAAATTAGAAGAAGCAGGAGTAGCAGATCGAACAAAGCTCAAAAGCGTCGTTCCCCGACAAATAATCAGAATTGGCAAACACTTTTTCGTTGAGTTTATCCGCAATACCCATTCAATTGCCGATAGCTTCACCGTAGCCCTCCATACACCGATTGGTGTAATAATTCACACGGGAGATTTTAAGGTGGATTACACTCCTGTGGATGGAGAGCATTTCGACCTACAAAGGCTCGCTGAACATGGTGAAAAAGGGGTTTTGTGCTTATTGAGCGACTCTACCAACGCCGAAGTACCGGGACATACCCCTTCAGAACGGTCAGTTTATCCCAATCTGGACCGTATTTTTACCCAAACCCAAGGAAGGTTGATGCTCACAACTTTTGCGTCCTCCCTGCACCGACTGAGCATTGTGCTGGAATTGGCTCTTCTGCACAAGCGCAAGGTGCTAGTGGTAGGGCGATCGATGCTGAATCTCATTGCCCATGCCCGCAATTTAGGTTACATCAAATGTCCTGATGATCTGTTTCAGCCCCTAAAAGCAATTCGTCACCTGCCAGACGAAAAGGTATTAATTTTAACCACGGGTTCTCAGGGAGAACCCTTAGCCGCATTGACTCGTATTTCTCGAAGGGAACACCGACAAATTAAAATCCGTCCCGGGGATACGGTGGTGTTCTCTGCAAACCCCATTCCAGGCAATACCATCGCCGTAGTCAAGACCATCGACCGTTTGATGATGTTGGGTGCAGATGTCATTTACGGCAGAGCCAGGGGAATTCACGTTTCCGGTCACGGCGCCCAAGAAGACCAGAAGTTGATGTTGGCGTTGACTAAGCCAAAATTTTTCATTCCCTTTCATGGAGAGCATCGCATGCTGGTTAAACATGGTCAGACAGCTTGCAGTGTGGGCATTCCAGAGGACAATATGGTAATTATCAATAATGGGGATATTATTGAGTTAACCGAGGATCGCATTCGCATTGCCGGGAAAGTCACTTCTGGCATTCAACTGGTAGACCGGGCTGGGGTAGTTCAAGAAAAGGTAATGAAAGAAAGGCAAAAGTTGGCCGAAGAGGGGGTACTGACTGTAGCTGCGGCCATCGATTGGTCGGGTCAATTAATGGCCCAACCAGAAATTCATCTGCGGGGCGTCGTGACTGCTGTAGAGCGCTCCCTGCTGCAACAATTAATTATTAGGGCTATCAACAAGACCCTGGACTTGCACTGCTCGGAATTTAACCAATACTCTGTAGACTGGGCGGGTTTAAGAAATGAAATTTCTAGCAGCTTGCAGAGACTGGCACGCAGAGAATTGCAAAGCAGTCCTCTGGTTGTCTTTCTCTTGCAAACCCCAGAACGACACGAGCCCATATTATCCGCAACCGTTGAGCGTTCCACTGCATCAGTTGTTTAAAGGAGCGTTGTAGGGGCGCACCCCTATAAGGATTGGGAAACATCAAGATACCAATCCTTAATTCCTGTTCATCTCTCTCTCGAGATTAACAGGGGACAATCAACTAGGGGTTTTGCGGCAATCTCCTCTAAACCAAAGGAATCCAATAAATGATGCCAGGTTGCTAATATAGAACGATCGTATGGATTATTCATCCTGAGTGCAGCTAACTTAGTAACCGCATCGTGCGAAATACCGTTACGAACATAAATAGCGGCGACTTCCTGTTTTGAAGTTGCATCGCGTACCTGATTCATGAGCATAGGATCGGGTGCAATCCTTTTAATAAGTCCTTCAACAGAATATGGGCTTTTTTTATCAATCTCGATTGAAAAAAGCCACCTATACTCCTTATCAAGACTTAAGGTTTTTGGGCTGCGTAAATTTACAATGCAGGATTTGCATGATAATATGATACTTTCTTGTAAGATTGGGTCTTGGTTTTCTTCCTTCAACAGTAAAAATTTAGCCCTGACTTGTTGTCCATTTAATTCAGGAATGTAAAACAAAAAACTAGGGCGCTCTACTAAGGTAGAGCTTTTGTTCGGGACTAGGGCAATGAGATTATCTTCAGAATTAGG
>JACONB010000301.1 GCA_014323965.1 Prochloron sp. SP5CPC1
TGCTTACATTCCTACAAACGTAATTTCCATCACCGACGGTCAGATTTTCCTCTCTTCGGACCTGTTTAACTCCGGTTTCCGTCCCGCCATTAATGCAGGTATTTCCGTATCTCGGGTGGGTTCTGCTGCTCAAACCAAAGCCATGAAACAAGTGGCAGGTAAATTGAAGCTGGAATTGGCTCAGTTTGCGGAACTGGAGGCTTTTGCTCAATTTGCTTCCGACTTAGATCAGGCAACTCAGAATCAGTTGTCTCGGGGACAGCGGTTGCGGGAAGTACTGAAACAGCCCCAGAACTCACCTTTGTCCGTTCCTGAGCAAGTGGCGATCGTTTATGCAGGGCTGAACGGCTATATAGACGACATTGCTTTAGAGAAGGTAGTTAGTTTTGCTGCGGGTTTGCGGGAATATTTGAATACCAGCAAGCCTCAGTACGGGGAAATTATCACTTCTCAGAAGAAGCTGACTGACGAGGCTGAGAAGATTCTCAAGGAAGCAATTTCTGAGTACAAACAGAGTTTTGCAGGGTAGTAGTAGGGGCCCACGGCTGTGGGCCCAGTATCAGTTTATAAGACGGAAATATGGCAAATCTGAAAGCGATCAGAGATCGCATTAAGTCGGTTAAGAACACGAAAAAGATTACTGAAGCAATGCGCCTAGTGGCGGCGGCTAAAGTGCGTCGCGCCCAGGAACAAATAACTGCTACTCGTCCCTTTGCTGACAACTTAGCTAAGGTTCTCTATAGTTTACAAAATCGCCTCCGCTTTGAAGACGTGAACCTCCCCTTGTTAATGCAGCGGGAAGTAAAATGTGTGGGTTTGTTGGTTATTACGGGCGATCGCGGACTTTGTGGCGGCTACAATACCAATGTTATTTTATAAATTCATCCTGGTAGGAAGAAAAGCTACCCAATACTTCCAGCGCAGAAACCAACCCATAGATAAGACCTATATTGGTTTGGAGCAAATTCCTTCTTCAGCAGAAGCGGCGAGTATTGGCGATGAACTCCTATCCTTGTTTTTGTCGGAGACAGTAGATAGGGTAGAGTTCATCTATACTAAATTCGTCTCTTTGATTAGTTCTCGCCCCGTGGTACAAACTCTGCTCCCCTTAACTCCTCAAGGGTTGGAGGTGAAGGATGACGAAATCTTCCGTTTAACTACCTGTGGTGGGGAGTTTAAGGTAGAAAGAGAGAAAGTCACTTCTAAGGCGAAGAGTTTACCCCAGGATATGATTTTCGAGCAAGACCCTGTCCAAATTCTCAATGCTCTCTTACCCTTGTATTTGAATAATCAATTGCTGAGGGGTTTACAGGAGTCTGCTGCCAGTGAGTTAGCGGCTCGCATGACTGCCATGAATAATGCTTCTGATAATGCTTCTGAGTTGATGGGTAACCTGACCTTGTCTTATAATAAAGCGAGACAGGCTTCTATTACTCAGGAACTTCTGGAAGTTGTTGCTGGTGCGAATGCCTTGTAAGGTTTGTAGGGTGAATTCACCCTACTATCGATTTAGAATTACAGGCAAGATAATTGCTAAACTAGCAGTGATGATGAGGCTAAAAGCAAGATTGACCACCTGTTGAGAGGCTTTCTGGTATATTTCCACCCTGTCGTTGGTGCGGATCATCTCATTTTTCAGCTCTTCAACATCTTGAGCGAGGTGTTCCAGCAAGGATTCGATTCGATCTAAGTGATCTGGATTTGGTTGAGTCATTTTAGTTTTAACCTACATATTAAGGATCTACCTTAGTAGTATAGCCGCTACTGAGGAGACTTTTTTTGTGGGATGATAGCATTATCGATTTAGGATTGCAAGCAAGATAATTGCTAAACTAGCAGCGATAATGAGACTAAAAGCAAGATTTACCACCTGTTGAGAGGCTTTTTGGTATATTTTTAACTTATCGTTAGTGCGGATCATCTCTTTTTTCAGCTCTTCCAGTAAGGATTCGATCTAAGGGATCTGGATTTGGTTGAGTCATTTTAGTTTTAACCTGTTGACTGGAATAATTGAATTCAAAACTATACAACACTAAACTCCAAAAATAATACTTACTTATTGAGTTACTTTGTTATACAAAGTGTTTATATTAAAAAAAAATACATAAAACATAATCAAAAATAATTGCGAATTGCGTGTTTTGGGTGAATTGGTAATTGTGCTACTCTAAAAAGGTTGTTTAAATTCGCACATCTAGGACTTCGGGTGTTTCTCAAAGAGAAGAAATCCCCCTGGGTGGAGGATCAACCCGAAAAAGGAGTAAAATCAATTATGTCAGTCGTCTCCCTAGGAGAATTGTTAGAATCAGGAGTTCATTTCGGACATCAGACTCGCCGTTGGAATCCGAAAATGTCTCAATATATCTTTACTGCCCGCAACGGTGTCCATATTATCGATTTAGTGCAGACAGCCCAACTAATCCAATCGGCTTACGAGTACATGCGGAACGCTTCCGAACAAGGTAAAAGGGTACTTTTTGTTGGCACTAAGCGACAAGCAGCAGGGATTATTGCTCAAGAGGCTAGTCGTTGCGGCGCTTACTATATTAACCAGCGCTGGCTGGGGGGTATGCTCACCAACTGGGAGACAATTAAAACCCGGGTCGAACGGCTAAAAGAATTAGAACGAATGGAAGAAAGCGGCAATATCGATAAAAGACCGAAAAAAGAAGGTGCTGTTCTCCGTCGCGAGTTGAGCAAACTGCAAAAATATCTCGGCGGTATTAAAACGATGCGGAAAATTCCCGATATTGTGGTCATTGTAGATCAGCGCCGGGAATATAACGCCATTCTGGAATGTCAGAAACTGTCTATTCCCATTGTCTCTATGCTGGATACTAACTGCGATCCGGATATTGCCGATATTCCTCTTCCCGCTAACGACGATGCCATTCGATCTATTAAACTCATCGTCGGTAAGTTGGCTGATGCAATTTATGAAGGAAGTCACGGTGAAGTGGCAAAATCCTCAGAATACGAAGAGTTTGAAGAAGCAATGGAAGAGATAGAATATGCCCCAGGAGATGAAGCAGAACCTGCACCCGCTCCTGAAGTAGATACAATGGAAGAATAGCCCCGGTAACCTCCCCCTAAGGGGGGAGATAAGTAGGTGTATTGTATTGGTGAAATTGTAAGAGGAGTAATATGGCGCAAATATCGGCCAAACTGGTTAAGGAACTGCGAGAGAAAACTGGCGCTGGTATGATGGACTGCAAGAAAGCGCTGCAAGCAAGTGATGGAGATCTGAAGACAGCCACTGAATGGCTGCGGAAAAAGGGGATCTCCTCAGCTGAGAAAAAAGCAGGCAGGGTTGCAGCTGAAGGTTTGATCGACAGCTACATCCACACGGGAGGACGCATTGGTGTCTTGGTGGAAGTCAATTGTGAAACTGACTTTGTTGCTCGTCGAACAGAGTTTCAAACTCTCGTGCGGAACATTGCTATGCAGATTGCCGCTAACCCTAATGTAGAATATATTAGGGTTGAGGATATTCCCCCCGCAATAGTGGAAAAAGAAAAGGAAATTGAAATGGGGAGGGAAGATTTGGCTGGTAAACCAGACAATATCAAAGAAAAAATTGTTGAAGGTCGAATTAAAAAACAGCTCAAAGAAATTACGTTGCTGGAGCAACCTTATATTCGCGAACCTAGCATGAATGTGGATGAGTTGGTCAAACAAAGTATTGCTCAATTGGGTGAAAACATCCAGGTACGTCGTTTTACTCGCTTTGTTTTAGGTGAAGGAATAGAAAAGGAGGAGAATAACTTCGCTGAAGAGGTGGCAGCCCAAACAGGTAAATAAAATAAATTTACGGCAAAAGCAAGATAAAATAAATAGCTTCTTTCTTTTGTCTTTTTATCTTAATTCAACCTTTTAGTCATGACAAGAGCAATTCAGCACATTAAGAATGATTTAGCAGCACTGGAAAATACAGCGGCAAAAAGGAGTTTATTGGGATTATTTAAATATTCTCAGTAAGTCAGTGGCAAAACAGTTAGTAATGGCAGGCTATCAGATTGCTACCAAGGCATATCCAGCCTATTTCCTGCGTTTATCTTTGACTCAAAAACAACTGCTACAGCAAAATCTGCGCAACATTGGTAAGCAATTACAACAAAAGCTATTGGAATTGGAGTCAGAGACTGAGCTAGAAACCCAACAGATGTTACAAAAAATGCTGGAGATATTACCTATGATAATCAAGCATAAACAACAGTCTGAGGATAAACCAGGAACACCTGATGCAGAAGCACAAAGAATCATTAATCAGCACTTATCTAACCAGATGAAAGTAGTTTCAGAGGGAGATTTAAGTAATCCAGAAAGATTGTATCAGATACAGCAATTACTAGAAGAAGGAATTAATAACATTTTAGAAAAGATGTCTGTTGAAGCAAATCGCTCTCTGCAACAAGCGGGAATTTTAACCCAAAAATTGCCCCCTAATTTTCTCCAAGTAGCGGTGCAAGCTGAAGAAAAGGGTTCGGCAATCAGTGGACCGCCCAATATGTTAAATTTACTTGTGGAAACGGAAAAGAATCAAAAAGGCGAAAAGTCTACTATTACTGAAGTTACAGCTATCCGGATGCGTCGAGTGGAAGTTGAATTGGCTGATTCTACTTTGAGCGCTCAACGGAATTTAATTCGCAATCTGGATGGGAAAATTAATAACATTAGACAGCAATATCAACAGCGTCAGAGAGAATTAGCCGTTGCTGAAGCTGAAGCAGCATGGCGTGCTTCTTGGTATGAAGATTAGATCTAGCACGTACCTTGATAGCTGCCGGTTGTGAAAAGTTTTGTACAACGGTGATTGAGGAAATTTATTACAGATGTTATTCAAGTTTTAATCTGTCAATACTTAACTCGAGAAGTGCTATATAAGAAAAAGATGAAAAATCAACTAGATT
>JACONB010000302.1 GCA_014323965.1 Prochloron sp. SP5CPC1
TCCCACTCCTTCCTATCAATCCAATTATACCACTCTTCTATCTTTTTACTACCGTAACGGTACTTCAAACCTCCTAACTTGCTTTTCAGTATTTCAGGATACTCCGTTAAATGGGGATATTGCTGCAATAACCACTTAATTCTCTCTTGGTTTGGTAACTGTAGTTCAACACAGGTTGCTTGTTTCATCTTTTTCCACAATCTTGAGGGTAAGTACACCTTTCCTATTTTATTGCTTTCTGACTCTACCCACACTATTTTATTGGGATCTAATTTTTGTAACTCCTGGAGGAGCAATGATTCAAACCGCTTTTGGGAAGGTTGTGGGGAAGGTTTGGACTCCCATTTTTGTCCCAGGAGGGAACCGCGATGATTTCCTAACTCTTCTAAGTCCAGGACTTGCACTCCTCTGGAACTCAATTGCCGCAGAATATGGGTTTTCCCTGTCCCGGTTAAACCGCACAAAACTTTGTAAGTAAACTGAGAGGGGAGTTGGGCTAATTGTTGGCGCACGTAAGCGCGATAAGTCTTGTATCCCCCTTCTAATAAGGTAACTCGCCAGCCAATTTGAGTCAATACCAATGCTAAACTAGAGGAACGCTGACCCCCCCTCCAGCAGTATATTAAAGGGGAGTATTGCTTTTCTTTGGTAGCAAAGTGACTGTGCAAATGTTGGCTGATATTTTGGGATATTATTGCAGCACCAACTTTTCGCGCTGCAAAGGGAGATACTTGTTTATAGATAGTTCCTACTTTGGCTCGTTCTTCATTATTGAGTACGGGAAGATTAATTGCACCGGGAATATGGTCTTGGGTAAATTCATTTTCGGAACGGACGTCGATTATTTCGCTGTAAGTTTTTGACCAAGGATATTTTGTATAAGTGGGGGTAGGGTGCATTCTTTTATTTTGTTTCACGCAGAGGCGCAGAGGCGCAGAGAGGAGAGGAGAGCTTTAATATCCTAGGGTTAAAGCACCCTGTTTACGAGGATCTGATGCACCGTAGAATATACCATTAATATGCATTACGCTTTGAGTGGAACCCATAGCTGGTTTTAGGACTACTTTATGACCCTTCCTGGTTAATAGGTTAAAGGTATCCCGATTTAAACCCCGTTCCACCCGCAATTCATCGGGAAACCATTGATGATGGATCCTGACTGCATTAGTGGCTGCGGCAATATTCATGTCATGGTCGATAGCATTGAGAATGGTTTGTAGGGTGGTAGTAATAATTCTACTTCCCCCAGGACTACCTGTTACCAGAAAGGGTTTACCGGACTTCATGATAATGGTAGGGGTCATGGAACTAAGCATTCTTTTTTCTGGTTCAATACTATTAGACTCTCCTCCTATGAGTCCATAAGCATTTGCTACTCCCGGTTTGGCGGTAAAGTCGTCCATTTCATTGTTGAGTAAAATACCGGTTCCGGGAACTGTAATTTGGGACCCATAGGGGAAGTTTAAGGTATAGGTGTTGGCTACTGCATTGCCCTGACTATCTATAATCGAGTAATGGGTTGTGTCGTTACTTTCAAAGAATTCTTTCCCTCCTGGTAATATTGATTTACTGGGGGTGGCTCGATCTAAGTTAATTTGGTTTCGTAATACCTGGGCGTAATTTTTAGAAATGAGGCGCTTTATGGGTACGAAAACAAAATCTGTATCCCCGAGAAATTTAAATCTGTCGGCGTAAGCTAGTTTCATGGTTTCCACCATGATATGAATAGTTTGGGTGCTATTGTGTCCCCACTCCCCTAAGGGAAATGGTTCTAGTATATTCAGCATTTGGACTAAATGAATGCCACCAGAACTGGGAGGGGGCATGGAATGGATTTCATAGCCTCTATAAGTACCTCGAATTGGTTCGCGTATCACTGGTTCATAGGCGGCTAAATCAGCTTTGGTAATTAAGCCACCATTGGCTTCCATTTCTGCTACAATTGCCTCGGCGATACTTCCCTGATAAAATGCTGCTTTCCCTTCTTTAGCAATTAGTTTCAGACTGCGGGCTAAATCTTTTTGCACCAGTGTTTCCCCCACTTGATAGGGTTCTCCACCTGGTTTATAATAGGTAGCAATACTGGCAGGGTGAGCTGCCATATAGGGCTGGGCAAACTTTAAACTGCGATGCAAATCTTGAGTTACGGGGAAACCATTTTCCGCTAAGGCTATGGCTGGTTGTAAGGCTCTCTCTAAAGAAATGGTGTCGTATTTTTCTAGCACCATAGTCATACCTGCTACCGTACCAGGAACCCCAACGGCTAAATGACTGAAACGGGATTTTTCTGGGTCTGGTTCTCCATTTTCATCCAAAAACATATCCCTGGTTGCTGCTAATGGTGCTTTTTCCCGATAGTCGATAGCGATAGTTTCTCCTGTTGCTGCTAGGTGTACCACCATAAAACCGCCCCCACCTAAATTACCTGCTCTGGGGAGAGTAGCTGCTAAAGTGAAACCTACAGTTACAGCAGCGTCAATAGCATTTCCTCCCTCTTGCAACACTGCTAAACCCGCTTGAGTAGCTAATGCTTCTTGGGAGGAGACCATGCCATTGTTAGCAGTAACGGGATGAAAAATATCCTCGGAACGATATATAGGTTGGGAGTGTACCTGGGTTAAAGAGATTTTTAGGATAACCAGAACTGCACCAGCAGCAATTAATTTTGAAATAAGTTTTGTTATCATGTTATTTTTGTAGTCTCGCGCAAAGACGCAAAGGCGCGAAGAGGGGAAGGAGTATTCAACCTCTGCTACCATCAGGTAAAGTTGTGCGTCTTCAAAATTGACATCTTCAATGTTAGCATTCTGGAGGTTCGCTCTTTCCAGGTTAGCCTCTGCCAGATAAGCTTCTTTTAGGTTAGCCTGGGATAAGGTTGCATTGCTCCCTCCTTCATTAATAATGCGC
Organism: Prochloron sp. SP5CPC1; assembly: GCA_014323965.1. Taxonomy (GTDB): domain Bacteria; phylum Cyanobacteriota; class Cyanobacteriia; order Cyanobacteriales; family Prochloraceae; genus Prochloron. The sequence continues at coordinate 2,908 of JACONB010000302.1, forward strand.
CAAACTAATAACCAGCGATCGCCTAAAACAGTGTTTTCACCTAATTTACGTTCGATTTGTTAACCCTGGGGGGACAAGTCTGGATAGTCGGGCATAATTTTTCCTTTCTCTCCTCTACTTTAGTTTAGACTTATTATAGCGTAAGTGGGGGAATGGTTACCAAACTCCGGGTGTAAAATCTTGGTTATAAGCAATTTCTACCACCTCCCC
>JACONB010000303.1 GCA_014323965.1 Prochloron sp. SP5CPC1
ACCCGAACGCTCCTTTTATTATAACACACCCCGGCGTCGTCATTCATCTCACACCAAATCGAAGATTATGGTGTGAGCCTTCTGCCGACATTAGGTAAAGTTGGTTAGTCTGTGTGTAGTAACCCTCGCTAGTGTCAATTAAGCGATCAATCAGCTTTTTCACTTTCTCGAGGTTACGTGCATCCTCTTCCGCATCATACTCGGCGTCCGGGTCGAGTTTTTCCAGAAGCTCCTGAATATACTCCGGATCCTCCAGCTTATTAGGATCAACATTGTCGAGTGTGAAGTCTAGTCCTGGTTTCCAGTACTTATTTAGAGTGTCGTTAAGAAATTTTTGGGCATAGTCACCCTTGGAGAGCATCTCATCGCCAAATACAGAAAGCTGGGTAGCTAAGGTGACCATGCCTTGTTCTAAGTCAGCCCATTTACCGGCGTTGGCATGAATACTGAGATAAGTGACCAGAATATCAGCATTTTTCAAGCCCTCAATATCGCTTTCCACACCGCCCAGAGAGGTTAAAACCTCACCTTCCGTTTGTGGTAGGGATAGGCCTTGTTTCTCATAACGCTTAATGCTGATGATACCCTCACTGTCGATAGCCAAGGCCACCGTGGTCTCGGAGGATTCGGGGTATTGGCCGGTAGTGATTTTTAAGAGTTCACTGGCCAGTTTTGTTGGTTTTATCTCATACTCGTATTGGGGTTCAGCAACAACCATAGTATTCACAAACCTTCTTTTGTTGATTTAACTTTTCCATTAGTTCCATCATACTCCCCAAATTGTCAGTTGTCAATTCTTTTTTCATCAGTATTCTTAATCTTACATTCTGTAATATATAAGTAATTTTTATATAAGCCTAATTTATCCTCTGTTAGCTAGAGGGTATCTGAAAAAAAAGATTAAGACACGAGACGTTGGAGCATCAAGGCAGTCATCGCTTGATAGACAAAGCTTTCGCTAACCTGAGGCGGTCATGCTTACCCAGCCAACAACCCAGCGTCTTGCGTTCAACTACTTCAAAATCGAGTTCACATCCGTCAGCCACACGTTGCAACTTATCCCCACGATAGTCAAGATCTGCCCAAATGTGTTCCCGAATCGGTTCACGGTAGCTAGTTTCGACCAAGAGCATTGGGAATGATATACCGCTTCCGTCCATTGACTTTCTTCTAAGTATATATACATGAGAGCAATTTGCTTCACAATTCTTAACAAAGAACAAGGTCATAGGGGTTGACAAAGTTGGATTGGGATGCTCTAATTAAGTTAAATGATAATAGGGGGAGGTGTGGGTAAAAAAACCACAGAGACGCAGAGGACACAGAGAGGGAGAAAAAAAGAGAGTAGCATTACTTATACTCTGTTTAATAATATCTGCGATTAAGATAAAACCAAGAACTCTCTCTACGTCTCGGCGTCTCTGCGCCTCGGCGTGAAACATTCATTAATTTAAACCCAGCATTGCCCGGAGAGTAAAAAAGAAAAATGCCAGTACCCCCACAACTCCTCCTAAGAGGGCGATCGCAGTTATTGGGTTTCTGAGTAAAGGTTTGAATTTCTCAAAAGAGGCTAAGAAGATACCGAGAATTAAACCAAGGAGAAAGCGAGGGTAACGAGAAAGGTTCTCAAAAAATTCTTTCATTGTTAAATTTAAAGTCCTAAAACCAGTCGGGCAATGTTAAAATAAATAAGTACCCCCAAAACATCCACTGCTGTAGTAATAAACGGGGCTGACATGAGAGCGGGATCCAAACCGAAATGGCGGAAAAGAAAGGGGAGACCGGAACCTGCTATAGAGGCTAATAAAGCGATAGCCACCAAACTCACACCTACAGTAATAGCAACAAACCAATCCGATTGCAACCAAAAAGCCCAGACAGTTGCTACAGTGCCCAGAATAGCCCCCAGTAATACTCCTGCCAGTGCCTCTCGGAAGATGATAGGTCCGGGTCCGAGATTGTTAATGGTTTCTGTATTTAAGCCCCGAATCACTACTGTGGAAGACTGGGCACCCACGTTACCTCCTGTTCCCGTGAGTAGGGGAATAAAGGCGGCGAGGGTGACTACTTGCTGCAAAATATCCTCCTGAGAGCGAATAATAGTCCCGGTTACTGTATTAGTAATTAAGAGGACAAATAACCAAACCACCCTTTTGCGGGCAACGGTAACAAGATTAGTTTGGAAATAATTATCACCGTCAGCCTGGACCCCCCCTAGGGCATAAATATCCTCCGTTGCTTCCTCTTCCAAGATATCCATAGTATCATCTATAGTCACCACCCCCACCAAACGCTGCTCCCGATCCACCACTGGTAGGGCAAGCAAGTCGTAGCGTTGGATCAACCTAGCGACTTCTTCCCTATCCGTATCGGTGCTAACGGAAACCAGATCCTGAGTCATGATTTCTTCTAAGGATTTGTTGGGGTCCGAAAGGACTAAATCTCGCAGGGAAACGATACCCTTCAGGTGACGGGAGCTATCGGTAACATAGAGATAATAGATAATTTCCGAAGCATTGGCCAACCTGCGAATCCGCTCCAGGGTTTGGGTAACGGTTAAATTTTCCTTCAGGGAGATATATTCTGGAGTCATGATCCGCCCTGCTGTATCCTCTTCATATCCTAGCAAGAGGGCAGTAGCTTCCCGCTCCTTGGGACTGAGTTGTGCCAGCAGACGGCGGACTACTTTGGCTGGTAGTTCGTCGAATAATCTGACTCTGTCGTCGGGAGACATTTTATCGACGATATCCAGTACTTCCTGGCGTCTAAAATCTTCAATGAGGGTTTGTTGCACAGTAGAGTCTAGATATTCGTAGACTTCAATCGCTTCGGCTTTCCCCAACAAACGAAAGGCGATAGCTTGCATAGACTCTCCCAGCCCTTCAATGGCTTCGGCAATATCTACTGGCTGCACTGGCAATAACAGTGCTTTGGCTCCTTCTAGGTTGCCTTGAGCAAGGAGTATTTGCAACTGACTGCAAACTAACTGTCGCAGCTCGCTGTGTTTAACTTTTGCTGTCATACACCTCCGTGCTTTGTTGTAAGCGTGGGAAATAAGGAGCCACTCAATTTGGTTAACGTTCCAGGCGTGCGCGCCTGGATGAAGCGCCCGCTTTTATATTCTACGGGTCTATGAGCGGAAAATGTAGATCACAATACATTTACTTCGATGATTTTTTCAAGACTTTCCACAGAAAGAAGGCTGGATTCTGCCTTACTTGATGAGAATAGTCTACAAAAGGTTTATAGCCTCTAGCAGCAGCAATAGCAGCGGATAAGCTAACAATACTCCATGAGCCAGTTTGAATTGATGCTAATAAGCTACCGGTTAAGACAACTGCATCCAAAACTCCAACTTTTCTAATTTGCTTGATTTTCTGATTAATAGCCTGAATCTGGATATCATGCAATTCATGCATAGCATTTTCTGCTTTAATTTTTAACTCCTCTGGATCTCTGACTAACCTTAATTCCTTGAATTGTTTATCAAGATGTAAGCGAAAGTTTTGGAACTCTTCCCCATAGCTCAAACGAATTGACATTAAAGTGGAAATGTCTACCTGCTCTAGAAAAGGTAGCTCCATCTTTAATAATGTATTTGCTGTATTCATTGGTATTTCATTATTCAAGGGAAAGAATTGCTTAAGTAAATCAAATATGAATCGAGATTCTGACAAGTAAGAAGCTCCCATTCTGTTGGCAATAATATTCCTTCCGAGAACTCCCTTGTATACCCATTCGCATGACGAGTAAAAGGATTTATTTACCCAATTGGTGAAAACATCTTGATTCGGGGGTTGATCTGGCAGATACATTTGCATCGTAAATTCCCGTTTTTCTTCATCTAGATGCTCATATTCTGCTGTCTCAAGCAGGTGATAACCAAGAATTTGGCTGTGATTTTTGAAGCTAAACTGGATGTCTCGGCAAGGTTTCAGAGGGTTTAATCTGATTAACCCTGGTCTTTCAGGCAAGTGCTCTACTGAATTGATAATTACATTTTTCTGAAAAAAGTCAATAATTGGTTTGGGTAAGACATCTGAAAAAAGATTGTCCGAATAAAAAATTGGCAACTGTTCTGGATTTGGCAATTCTAAAAAGTGATTTACAGGTAATAGTTTGACGTAATCAGCAGCCACCATTGGGGTTAAGGATTTGACATATCTCACTACTTTTGCCAGCTCACTCTTATTTACAGGTTCTTTATTCCAACCCAAGTAAGAGCTTATCG
>JACONB010000304.1 GCA_014323965.1 Prochloron sp. SP5CPC1
CATGCTTTTGGCCTGAAACCAAGCCCTTGCTTATATTTTGGTTGTTAAGCCGCGATTTTCACAGGGAACGAGCCGCACTTAGTTATTCGTTGTTCTTTTGTTGACCCCTCTCCCAGGACATCTGACGGAGAATTCCTCGCAGCATCGCCACTTCCTCACAGCTGAGATTGGTGCAGTTAAATAAACGGCGGAATTTTTCCATCCGCGCTTTCCCTGTATGGGGATAGAGATAACCGATCTGCAACAAAACTGTTTCTAAATGATGATAAAAATCTTCTAAAATATCCAGTGTTGCTACATCGCGTGTCAAGGGAGGAGTACAAATACTCTCCTCTAAGGATGCTCTATAGAGTTCGTAAGCGCAAACAGCGACAGCAGCTGCTAAATTTAAAGAAGGATACTCCGACGTTGCCGGAATAGAGACAAAGCGCTGGGCATAGTTTAACTCCCTATTACTGAGTCCCCGTTCTTCCGGACCGAAAATCAGAGCGGAAACTAGATTTTCTCCTAATAACCAGGGTAAAGCAACCGACGGCAGCTCCAATTGAGTAGGTAAAGAACGGGAGCGTGCGGTAGTGGCGATGGCCCTTTGACATCCTTGCAATGCAGCTGGTAAACTCTCTACAGTTCGCGCCCTCTCTAATATATCTCCCCCATGCACCGCCATCAGTCGCGCTTCCTGACATAACGGATCGCAACGAGGCTGCACCAGCACTAACTGTTCCAGACCCATATTTTTCATCACCCGTGCCACAGAACCAACATTGAGATCCCCTGCTGGTTCCACCAGGATAATGCGCACGGATTTAAGGGATGTTGTCGCCATCAGTTTCTTCCATTATTCTTAAAATAATAGTCATCCTTCCCCCACTCATGTTCAAGAGCATAAAATTTAAATGGCACACCGTAACGATTGAAACGACATTCTCGACTTGGGCAAAATCGACCATGGAGAGTTGAAGCTAGAAGCAAAACCCTTTAATTTAAATGCGGGTCGGGAAATATGCTTGTCGGCAGGAATGGACGACTATATCAGTAAACCCATTAAAACCGAGGATTTAGCTGGCGTCTTTAGTAAATTTAAATTAAAAGATAAATAATATAGGATTAAATTGGTATGCATTATTAATTAAATTAATATTGGTTCAGGCTTGAGCTGGCGATAGATTTCGTAAAAAGCGATGGCCGCAGCAGCAGAAGCATTGAGGCTGGGAGTTTTACCAGCAAGGGGAATAGAGAGCAAAAAATCGCAGGACTTCTCGGTTAAGAGACTCAAACCTTCCCCTTCCGAACCCACTACCAAAGCGATAGACCCGCTCAATTTATTGCTGTATATGGGTTGAGGGGCATTACTGGACGTGCCGTAAATCCAAAATCCAGCCTCCTTCAAACTTGCTAAAGCGCGGCTGAGGTTAACTACCCTCGCAACAGGAAAATTTTCTAAGGCTCCAGCAGCTACTTTCATCACCGTAGAAGTGACGGAAGCAGCTCTGCGTTGGGGTATAACCACACCTTGAGCACCAAAAGCCTCCGCCGTGCGAATAATTGCCCCCAAATTATGGGGATCCGCAATCCCATCCGCCACCGCGATTACCGGGGATTCTGTAAAAGCTTTAGCCCTAGTAATCAAATCAGCTAAATCCCAATAAGTATAAGGAGCAACGTTAGCCGCCACCCCTTGATGATTGCCCCCCCGAGCAATCCGATCTAGACGACCTACTCCCACCTCTTCAACCACCGTACCATTAGCTTTAGCCTTCTTCAAGAGAGAGTGAAAACGGGGGTCGTGGCGGAGTTTGGATAGGATCCAAACGCGATTGAGCTGGCGGGCTGGCGCGGGGGGCGCGCCAGATCCGGTGCTCCGCACCGGATCGCTTTCTAAGACAGCCAGAACAGAATGACGACCGTAGATAATATCACTACTCTCTTTCTTCTCTGATGCAGGTATTGGTGATTGTACTCCGTACAAATTACGCTTAAAGTTATTTTTTACCATATATTTAATGTGTCTAACAACTGGTGCAAACGATCCAGGTTAGTAAGATAGAGATAGCCGATTAAAGTTTCTAAACTACTGGCTTGCTGATAAATTGCTGCTGATGTACGGCGAGATTTTACCTTAGCTGCGTTGCGTCCCCGACGCACAATTTCTTTTTCTGAGTCCGTTAGGTATGGTTCCAGGGAACGCAAATGAGCTGCTTGAGTTTCAGCTCGCACCTGGGAAACCACTTGGTTGTGATAGGAAGCAATACGTTTGGGAGGCAAAAGAAAATTGCTGCGGATATACAACTAACTCGTAAACCACATCCCCAAGATAAGCCAAAGAAGCAGGGGAAAGTCGCGACATCGGGAAATCCGCAACAGCTTCACAGGTTGGCTGCAACTTTATCAGGACCCTGGGGGAGTGGGTTTGGGAGTTTGACATGGCCAAAAAGAAGCTATCTAGGGTGTGTCAAACCCGATAGCTTTAGTCTCAACTGTTTTCATCAGCTTTTTTTTCTTTCAAGTTTTTGACTGCGTCCTCTACCGTTAACTGGAGGGAGAGAAACTTTTCTAAACGAACTAGCTTAACTGTTTGAGTCACTCTAGCATTAGTGACAACTTGAAGGCTTCCACCAGCATTTTGACATTTTTTCACTAACTGCACTAAAGCACCCAAACCAGAGCTATCGATAAAATCGATTTGAGCTAGAACTAAAATAATGTCTTTAGGTCCTGAGTCAATGCAGTTACCTACTACTTTGCGCAAAGCAGGTTCGGAAAAAGCATCTAATAATCCGGCAAAACGAAATATTTGGTAGTTTTCCTTGACTTCGCGAGTTCCCCTTAAGCTCACTGTCAAGTTTAGTTGTTCAGTAATAATTACCTCCTTTACTATAGCTCAATTTTGATAGTGGTGTATTGTAGCACCGAACCGAAACAGTGACCTCGTACCATGACAGTGACCAGCTCAGCTAAGAACGAACGCCCCCAAAATCAAATGAGAAACTGGGTGGCCAGATGGGGAGCTAGGGAGCTGGGGAGAGGTTTTCGTACACTGCCCCCTATCCCCCTATCCCCCTATCCCCCTATCAGT
>JACONB010000305.1 GCA_014323965.1 Prochloron sp. SP5CPC1
GCGGCGGGAGGATGTCAAGCTATCTGGTGACGTCCTTGGGGAAGACTAAGGTGCTAGCTATAACCTCTACCAGACCCTCAGAAGGGAAAACAACCATTACTTACAATTTAGGGTTAGTGCTAGCAGAAATGGGCCACAAAACCCTATTGGTGGATGGGGATATGCGGCGATCGACAATGCACAAACTGACGCAACAAGCCAATGAAACTGGTCTGAGTACGGCGATCGCCCAGAATGTGTCTTGGACTGAGTTGATTCAGCAACAAGGAGATCAACTAGATCTACTCACCGCAGGGCCGACTCCTCCCAATCCAGTGGCTCTGTTAGGATCCCAGCGAATGAAGCAACTGACCGAAGAATGGCGCCAAGAGTATGAATACGTGCTCATCGACACCCCCCCCATTTCCGGCAGTGCCGATACCCTGAGTATAGCTACTGATGTGGATAGCGTGCTTTTTGTTGCTGCCATGGAGCGAGTCACTCGCTCCGGGATTCGTTATACCATGGAAACCCTGCGGGGGAGTAAATGCAATTTAGCAGGAGTTGTAGTCAATTTTGTGACTCAAGCCCATCAAGATTACGGTTATTACTCTGATTATTACTATTATTACCATAGCAATGGCAATAATATTAACAATCATAATAATAATGGGAGTGTCCAAGATAGAGCATTGACATAACTTGGTTCTTATGAAAAAACAAACAACAACACTAGTTATTGAAGCTGGTCGCACGTCAAAACAATACTGGCTAGACCTGTGGAGCTACCGGGAATTGTTTTACTTTTTGGCTTGGCGGGACATTTTAATCCGGTACAAACAAACAGTCATCGGCGTTGCCTGGGCCTTAATTAGATCCTTTCTTACCATGATAGTTTTTACAGTTATCTTTGGTAAGTTAGCTAAGTTACCATCAGACGGAGTCCCTTATCCAATTTTGGTATTTTCCGCCATGTTACCTTGGCAATTCTTTGCTAATTCTCTTGGTGGGTGTAGCAACAGTTTAATTAGTAACACTAATTTAATTTCTAAAGTGTACTTTCCTCGCTTAATTATACCTACTTCTGCCGTAGTAGTTAGTTTTGTAGATTTTGCCCTCTCAGGAATGATTTTGTTAGGGTTGATGGCTTGGTATAATTTCGTTCCCAGTTGGCAGATTCTAACCTTACCCTTCTGGATCCTGATCGCTGCTGTTGCTAGCATGGGAGGGGGTTTATGGTTAGCAGCCCTGAGTGTAAAATATCGAGATTTCCGCTATATTGTGCCTTTTATCATTCAGTTTGGCTTATATATTTCCCCAGTGGGTTTTAGCAGTAGTATCGTACCAGATAAATGGCGATTACTCTATTCTTTGAATCCTATGGTGGGGGCGATATATGGTTTTCGGTGGGCGATTTTGGGTTCTGTTGGGTCCTCTGGACTCTATTTACCCGGATTTATCCTATCCATAGCATTGGTATTTTTGTTATTTACTAGCGGTATTTGGTATTTTCGCAAGGTAGAAAGGACTTTCGCCGATGTCATCTAAGCCCGTACCACGATAGCATTGCCTACTATATATATGTTATGGAGTTTCGCGCGTGCGGGGAGTAAAATAATAAAAATTGGGATCCCAACAGATCCTTATAAACAAAGGCGACACCAGTTTATTAATCTGGTTATGAAGCGAGTCAAACCAGGAAGTGGTAGTGGTGAGGATTTTTTATTGCGGCGCACTTGGATTAATCCCGTGACTGACATTAAAGCCATTGTCAAAGAAAAACCCTTTGTGGTTATGGGAGGCGTAGCCACCAGGCTATATATGCCAGAGCGCATGACTCTCGATTTAGATATATTAGTACAAGTGGAAGATGCTCCCCTTATCTATAAAGAATTGGAGGAAGCTGGTAGTAGAAGACGAGGAGAGTTGTCCATTCCTGGAAGTCAGTGGCAGTTGGCGGACGGCACGGAATTAGATATAGTAGAGTCGGATGAAATTTGGGCAAAAGAGGCGATCGCCAAACCCAACTATAGTCCTGATGGACTGCCCATTATTTCCTTACCTTATCTGGTATTAATGAAACTCAAATCTAGTCGCAGTCAGGATTTAGCCGATGTGAGTCGAATGATGGGAGCAGCACAAGAGCAGGACTTACAAGCAGTGAAAATGGTAATTGAGCAATATCTTCCTACAGCTTGTGAGGATTTAGCCAGTTTAATTGTCTTAGGAAAATTAGAATTAGGAAAATGATGCCCAGGAGAGATGCTCATGTCAGAAACAACCACATTACCACCCCCCATATCTCTCCCCACTGCTAATCATAAAAATGGTACGGATGTGAGAATCACAAGAGGTGAAAAACCAATACCGTCACTAGAATGGCTCAGATGGAAGCTTAGGTTCGTCCTAGGAACCTCCAAAAAGGCCAAGAAAGCAGACGAGATGTGGAAGCAGTTACCCTGGAAAGAATTCCAGCGACACGTGTTTCGCTTACAGAGAACCATTTTTAAGGCTCAAAAGAATGGAAACAAGGCCAAGGTCAAACGCGATGCTTTGACTGTTACTACGCAGTCGGGCAGCCAAAGCGCTAGCTGTACGTCAGATAACCCAACTCAATAAGGGAAAGAAAACCGCAGGAGTAGATGGGAAAACTGCTCTTACCACCAAAGAGAGACTGGTTTTATGCCAGAAACTGCATCCCTATGTGGCAGGATTGGCAACACCAGAAGCTCAAACGGATAGAAATTCCCAAAGCCAATGGTAAAATCAGGAAACTAGGCATCCCTACGATAGCTGACCGAGCCTGGCAATGCCTGCTGAAATACGCAGCAGAGCCCGCAAACGTGCGCAACAGCAGGGGAGAGAAGCTACGGGTTCAGACCCGGACGCTCCACAAAAGACGCCCAAAAACTGATTTTCTTGAACCTAAACAGCAATTCCAATGGGAGCACAAAGAGAATTCTGGAAACAGATATATCTCAATGCTTCGATAAGATAAACCACTCCGCGATGCTTAAAGGAGTAGTGTTACCTAAGGAAGCTAAACGAGGTTTGAGGACTGCTATTAAAGTAGGTGTCAAAGGCGAATATCCCTCT
>JACONB010000306.1 GCA_014323965.1 Prochloron sp. SP5CPC1
AGCCTTGCGTTTACTAGAAATGGGAATTAACCCGGAAGATTAAAATTTCAGTAGTTGTTGGTGGGCAATACCCACCCTACTGGGAAAAGAGGTCAATAGTGACTTGTTCTAAGACTTTTAAACCTTTTAGAGCGCCTCGAATTAGTCTAACCGCAGCTACAGGTTGTCGCACCATAGCGTAAACTAAGGGTAGTGTTTCAAGTTTGCCTGAGGTACTAATTGCTGAGTTAAGATCGGGAATATTTCCATAGCAGTTATCGCTAATTACTCGTACCATGGTCACAGCAACTCCTATTTTACCCAGTACTTCTAATACAGCATATCCTTCCATATCCACAACCGAACTATTGTAGATAGTACCTAGCCTGGCTTTTTCTGTACTAGACCAAATGAGGCGATCGCTGGTCAATGCTCTAACTTCCCTAACTCTTGCTTTCAGTTTATCAGAGACTAAATTAGTCAGAAACGGGTCTGGAGAGTAATTGAATTCACCGTAAACGCAATCTCGGTAAACCACAATGTCCCCAATGGTATATTGAGAAGATAAACTGCCGCATAACCCCATTACTATAGCTCTCTGTGGGACTACTTCCTTTGTCTTGTGCCATTTTTCTAAATAACTAGTAACAGCCTTCATTCCTACTGGAATAGGTAATACTACTGGTTTGACACCATGAGTCTGGCTGAGTGCTCGAATAACGGCTTGATATTCTGCACCTTGAGGCACTAAGATGGTCTGAATTGGTTCAGTCAAGTTAACGAAAGTACTTTGATAAGATATGTCCGATATTATATCTTAGAATAAGAGAGAAATGGCTGGAGTGAGAACTTAATCCTACTCATGTCAGCATATCTAGGTCAGAAATGTTTAATTTCTTGACAAAACTTAATGGAACTGCTACAATCGTGGCAGTCAAACAGTCCCTAGTGTAGGAGTGGAGTCTAGGTAGTTACTGAAAGGTGACTTTCAAATTTGTTGGAGTTGTCACTGCAAGCAAAACAGACTACAATTGAAGGATTGGTTTATTTCGCCGATCTTATACTAGAGAAAAATATTGCTTAATTTTATTCTCTGATAGTTATAAAGTTAGCTCACAATGGCTACCAGTTGGGAACGTGTTCAAGAAACTATTCAAATTAATCCTCCATTGGATCCAATCATTGCAGTTGTCCCTCCAAAAAACATGGCAACAATTACAGTCTAGGTATGGAGGGGGTCACTTACATACTACAGATAGTCAGGGACGCCAATCAACACCGGACCGGAATAATAATTATCCCCAGGAGTCCGAAGAAGAAATGCAAGAAATGCGTAGCTACTGCGTCGGCGATACTAGCTGTCGTTATAATGCTCATTCCCCTTATATCCGCTGTGCAGTCAACCCCTGTGGTCCTTGCGAAAATTGCCCCCACTACGAACCCAAAGAATAGGTTTGTTGTTTGCACTCTCTATAATATGCCTCAAACAGAATCTATCATCGGCTGCTTGCTCGGAACAGCGGTGGGAGATGCTCTCGGGTTACCCTATGAAGGATTATCCCGACAAAGAATCCGCAAAATTGCCCCGAAAATAAATGACCATCGCTTTATCTTTGGGAAAGGCATGGTCTCGGACGATACTGAGCACACTTGTATGGTAGCTCAATCTCTCATTGTTTCCGGAGGAGAGGAAAAGCAATTTACCCAATTTAAATTTTGGTTGTTGGGTTTGCCTGCTGGCATTGGTTTTGCTACTTTAAGAGGAATCGTAAAATTATGGATCGGGTTTCCGGCGCATTGCAGCGGTGTTTTCTCTGCCGGCAATGGTGCAGCTATGAGAAGTGTCATTATTGGCGTTTGCTATGGCACAGTTCCAGGAAAACTGAGTGAGTTAGTTAAAATATCTACCCGCCTCACCCACCGGGATCCGAAAGCAGAATACGGCGCCATGGCAGTGGCGATCTCGCTAGCACTCAGCAATTAGTTTCCCCAGGAACATATTATCAAACTCTCGTCTCATTCCTACTAACAGTAGCAGACTCATTTTTAGCATTAATTCGCCAGGCTTGCGACAGTGCTTCTCGAGAAGAGACAGGAGAAGAATTTGCCTTCAGTTTAGGACTAGGGAAGGGTATTACAGGCTATGTCTATCATACCGTACCCGTGGTAATTCAAGTTTGGTTGAGAAATCAGCATGATTATCAAGGGGCGGTTACCGCTATTATTCAACTGGGAGGGGATACGGATACTACCGCTGCTATTCTTGGGGGTATTATGGGGGCAGCAGTGGGCAAAACTGGCATTCCCCAGCAGTGGTTGAAGGATTTGTGGCCATATCCCAGAAGTGTAAACTGGATAGAAGCTTTGGGGCAAAGATTAGCAGTAGTAACTGAGAATGGCGCGGGAAAATCTGCTTTATCCTTGCCAGTTTATGGTATCATTGCTGGCAATCTTCTTTTCTTTTAAGTTATTCCTGTGCTCTCCCTATTAGCGATGTCACCGCCAAGACGTGGCAGCTCCATTCTCGCCCTGTTCCCAGCTTCACTCCCGGTGATAAACCGTCGGTGTGGAAAGAAGCTCACAGAGGCACAGAGGCGCAGAGGATAGCACGGTATGGATGAGCGCTTCAAACGCCTGTTTATAAATCCTCCGTGCCGGAGCTCAGACGGGACTTGGTTGGCTGATTTCGCAGGTGCAGATTAACGCAGATTAACGCAGATGGGGAGGATATCTGTATCCATCCGCAGACGCCAAAGGCGGTCAGCGATGCAATCAGATTTCTGACCAGCTCCTCACCCGTATCATTCATTCAGTAGCAGGCTGGGTTATTACTACCATGTTCGTTCGGTTATTCGCCTCCCTCTCCGCCAATTTGAGGGGATTTTTGTCCCTTTACAGGCAGGTCCGGTGTAATCTTCTTGGGTTTTCAGCTAGTTTCCCGGCTTAGATTGTCCCTGTATTTTCGCCTTCACGTGGTGTTTCCAACTGCTTTGGTATGATTCATCCAAAGGATTCCTCCTACCGCTGTTATAGAGACATCTCATTAAACCAAGCCTAGGTTTATACTCTTGCTCTCCGCCCGTGACTTCACCTAGAACGAGCCGCACCAATCGAAACATTGGTATGATTGGTTTCATCACTGTAAAAGTATGTTAGCACAGGAACGGTTTGAAGAAGCACTCCAGACTGTGGTCCAAATTATTAACATAGAGCCGGAAAACATTTAAATTTGGTGAAATAGACAGGGTGAATTATTACATAAACTGGAAAGGGATGAAGAGGCAATTATCAGTTTCCAGAAAGCTTTAAAAATAAACATAAATTACCAATAAGCAAGGTATAATTTAAGTTGTAATTTATCCTGGATGAAACAATATCGAGAGGCGATCGCCAGTTTAGAAAAAGCTATTGCCTTAGATATACACTATTTAGAAGAGGCAAAAACAGATACTGATTTTGACAGCATTAGAGAGCTTCCCGAGTTTCAAAGGATAATGAAAACAACCGCACCAAAGACGCGGATAAAAGCTGATGAATACAGACATGACTTTTTAACTATCGTCAAACATGTTATAATGATAAAACGTTAACTTTGCTAGTGCAATTAATAATCATTAATTCTCAATGTTTTTAGCCTTTCAATTTCAGTCTCCCGGTTCCACAATTGTCGAAATCGGTCCAGTCGCCATCCGCTGGTACGGCTTTTTAATTGCCTCTGCACTATTAATTGGGGTTAGTATATCCCAATATCTAGCAGCCAGGAGGAATGTAAAGCCAGAATTGTTGCCCGACTTAGCCATTGCAATGGTGTTGGGAGCTATTCCCGGTGCCAGAATTTACTATGTCCTCTTTCAATGGCAAGCATACGCAAATCACCCTGAAGATATTATCGCTGTGTGGAAAGGGGGAATAGCGATTCATGGTGCAATTATCGGGGGAACCATTGCTGCGATTATTTTTGCTCACTTTAAGAAAACTTCCTTCTGGCAATTAGCGGATTTGGTAGCCCCTGCTTTAATTTTAGGGCAAGGGATTGGACGTTGGGGCAATTTCTTCAATTCGGAAGCTTTTGGTCTCCCCACGGATTTACCCTGGAAACTATTTATTCCTAAAAATCATCGTCCCCTAGAATATATCAATGACCAATATTTTCATCCCACTTTTCTCTACGAATCCCTCTGGAATTTACTAGTCTTTGCTTTGCTCCTGTCCCTCTTCTTTTGGGGATTAAAACATCGAGAACGTTTGCGGGTGGGAACTTTAGCTTTTGTCTACATGATAGCTTATAGCAGCGGTCGAGTCTGGATTGAGGGATTGCGAACCGATAGTTTGATGCTTGGACCCTTGCGCATCGCTCAAATAGTCAGTTTAGGAGCGATCGCCTTGGGACTTTTCGGTCTAGCATGGCTTTACTGGTTCAAGCGTCCTCTACCAGACGTCTATAAATAAAATAAGAAACTGGGTGGGCAATAAGTAATTTACTCTCATTATAGGATAGCAAACGTTATACCAATTGCCCACCCTACAAACTTCCTCTCTTATCTTTCTCTGTGTCCTCTGTGCCTCTGTAGTTTAATCCTTTATCGGTTGAACCTTTCGTGAGGGGGAAATCTAGGTGCACTGTCTCATTATTAGTAACAATTACTTCATAAGTGCTATTTGCCCCAGAAAGTTGTACCCAACCCGGTGGAATTTCTAGCCCTAAAATATAAATGCCTTCTGGTATGGATAGGGAATAGTAACCATCAGCATCTGTAAGAGTATAAAGTTCATTGCTATCCCTTCTCCCATTCTTATTTTCATCTAGATAAACAACAAGACCTACCAAACCCACTGGATAGAAACTAGCAACATGTGAGCCTAAGGTCACTTTACTTCTAAAGATGACATAGTCGTTATTTTCACTAAGGAAGGAATCGTGCCAGGTAAATTCAGCTAAATCAGAAATCTGGGGAACTTGCCCCCACCGGGAAGGATTTTTATTGAGTATGCGCGACCTGAACTGGTCGCTTAGTATGGGCCACCGAGGCCCTAGGAGATTTCTACCTCCTACCCTCACGTAAAGAGACTTTATGAGTCTGGCGACAGTCGAGTAGGAAACGAAACAACTGGAATGCACGCCACGAATGTAACCCAAGCCTAGAGATAGAGGTGTAAGTGCTAGAGGGAAACGTTAGAGGTTGAACGTAAGTGAAGTAAAAGGTTCGGCGTGACCTGCCCGAAAACGAAGAGAAATCAGAGGAAGTAGGAAGGAAGCAAAAAGTCTATTGCTGACCATAGGGTAGTAATAACCGAAAAAACCCGAACCCTCCGTTTAAACCCCGTAATTTAAAGAGAGGCGAAATTATCTCTGATACGCCTTAGCCAAAATGGCGAGTAGACAGATATCGATGCTACACTCTCATCGATATGTAGAAACGTAGTTCTACCGGGGGAAAGGAACCAGCCTAATAACGTAAAAAGAAAAACTAAGTGAAACAACAGGATAAGCCCTACAGGGTCTGATGGTGGGTCGAATCAATCAGTAGGTCTGAGATAACAAAGACGGAATTCCTTGGGGGGTAAAGGAAGAGAGAAAAAGCGAATG
>JACONB010000307.1 GCA_014323965.1 Prochloron sp. SP5CPC1
ATTTTGGTGGTAGAAGTTGTCAGTAGCAATCGCCGGGATGATTATGTGATTAAACGCAATGAATATGAATGGGCGAAAATTTCGGAATATTGGATAGTAGATCCGAAAGACAAACTAGTAAGGGTGTTTACTAAACCTGGGAATGAAGGAGGATACGATTGGGTAGACTTCAAGGCAGACACTTCCATTGTTTCTCCTCAGTTTCCTGAGCTGGTTTTATCGGTGAAAGAACTTCTCGCTCCCCCTCTGGTTGAGCAATTAATGAAGGAGGAACAGTCTAAAATCCAAACTTTCCAACAACAGGCTGAAACTGAACGTCAAAGAGCTGAAATCTCCGAACAACGAGCTGAAAAGTTAGCACAGCTTTTACGAGAAATGGGAGTTAACCCTGAAGCACTATAGCAGTTACCAGCTTTTGAAATAACAACCAGCACGGTAAGGGGATGTTGATAGAGAGCGCTCTACTAAAAACTGGGGGGTATTGCTCAAAAAAACTCTCAAAAACCCTTTACATTTACCCTCCCACCGTGATCTAATCAAATTAAAGAGAAAATTTAAGTTTTTGGACAGTTAATAGCGCTTCATTGCCCTCGCCATCTCCCTTTGGTCCTGACGACGCTTAACAGTTTCCCGCTTATCGTGAACCTTCTTCCCTTTACCTAATCCTATAACTACTTTAACTAAGCCACCCTTAAAATACATTTTTAATGGTACTAAAGTTAATCCTTTTTGTTCCACTTTACCAATCAGTTTGTTGATTTCCTTGCGGTGGAGGAGCAGTTTCCTGGTACGGCTGGGATCGTGATTAAAATATTGTCCACTAGCTTGGTAAGGAGAAATATGGACATTGAGCAACCAAGCTTCTCCGTTGCGAATTAAAGCATAGCCGTCTCGCAGGTTTACTCTTCCTGCTCGGATCGATTTAACCTCTGTCCCTTTTAGTTCTACTCCCGCCTCATAAGTTTCTATAATCTCATAGAGATAGCGAGCTTGGCGGTTATCGCTCACCATTTTAATCCCTGTTCCAGGATCTCCCATTGTCTCTCCTTCATTGGTTTGTCACAGGTACAAACATCTTTGTTTCTGGTAAGTATTTCCAGCTAACCCCTTCTGGATCTTGACTCTGACTCCACTGAGGAAAATCGGGCAAAGATTTGTGTTTAGCTACTGTACTAGCATGAAGGTTCAGCCGTTTGGCAAGTTCAGTTTGGATCAGGGGGGATATACTCTTAGCTTGTACTCTCATTTCCTTATTGCTCTGGTTAGGCTCTTCGTCGTCCAGCTCTACCAATTCTCCTACCACCAGTGACGGTTCTAATTTTTCCTGACTCTCTTTTAAAACTAGTGGGCTGTCAGACTCACTATCTTCCAATTCTAGCACTTGGGGAATCTCTTGGAGAGAGGGTTCCACAGAGGAGGGTTGGGCTGCTAATTTTGGACTTGCTGCCTCTGGTTCTAAAATGGGGTCGCTATCATCAAAGATGCTGCCAAGAGCGCTAGCAGTGAGAAAGTAATAGACGATACTGCGTTTATCTTCGTAGACTTGGCGTTGAGCGCCGTATTCTTCTGCTTTACCTTCCAGAAAACGTCGCGCCGTTTTAGCTGTCATATTGGTTTTCAAGGACAAATCCAGGGCTGTGAGACAACCTTGGTTCTCTTTAATCAATTGCTTGAAGAAGGGATTCACTGCTGTGGTTAATTTTTGCCATTGGTAGTTTTGCCAAAGTTTCCAGCCAATCATGAGTCCCGTGAACAATACAATCCACCGCCAAGTGTGGATAATCACTACTATGACTAGGGCGATGGGGAAAATAATAACGAGTGCGCCGCGAGCAGGATTACTATTCAATTCTTGTACGTTTCCAGTCATCTTGCATTGATCCACTCCCCCGGTTAAAACACGGGTGATTCGGGATTTAAGCAGCAATCGCAGGGAAACCCCGTCTTACATTGCCTAGCCCACCCACCCCTCTTCTCCCCTCCCAGGAGGGGATGGGGGTGGGTCAAATATATTTTAAATCAATATTTTAGCAAGTTAGTTACATTCAGACGCTTAAACATTGCAGCTCGGGCGGCAACCACCAGACTATCATCAAGTTTGGTCAAGGAAATGGCAGTTTGGTATTTTTGTTGCAATGCTGTTTTAATCAACCAATCAGCCAGAAAAGGATTTTTCGGGAGGAGGGGACCGTGGGAATAGGTAGCGATAGCATGATGATAAAATGCTCCTTCCATACCATCTTCCCCATTATTACCAGAGCCAATGATAACTTTCCCTAAGGGTTGGGCGGTATTTAAATAAGTCCTCCCACCGTGATTTTCAAAGCCAATTACTACTGGATTTGTTCCCAATATAGATTTTACCTCTTCTGCTAAGGGAGATGCGGTCAACTCAAATACCACATTGCCAATACAGCGAGGAGCATCTGGTCCCGGGTGTTTGCTGACTAAATCTAACAAACCCAAACCCTCTATCCTTTGTCCCAAGGCTGGTTCGTAATAATGACCTAGGAGCTGAGGGGAGCCGCAAGTAAAGACTCCGGGAGTCCCTGCTTCTATTTTATGGCGCAGAGCATCGGCTTTGGCTCCTTTTAAGTCCCGCATGACGATTTCCTGCTGCCGATCTTGGGCACCTCCTCCCACGATGATATCTACATGGTGGAATGCTTCTGCCTCTGTTTCCCTGTCTAGGGGAATGGTTGTTACTTCAATCTCTCGCCAGCCACAGCGACGGGATAGACAAATGACATTACCGCGATCGCCATAAGTACTCATCAAGTTTGGATACAGCCAGCCTATTTTCAATTCCATTGTCAGTAAGGGAGCAATTTCCTAGACTTTAGCAGTGTTGTGAGGTTTTCACACAATCATAACGAACTTTGGTTTACTTTTTTCAGAATATATATTTTTGGATTGCAGATGACTGATTGAGATGATTTGAGTTAGGGTTTATGGGTCAGTCTTCAGGTCTTTGAATATGAAGATAAATTATCAGTTCAACGACATACCCTTTGAGTGGGACAGCAACAAAGCTGCGAAAACATGGGGTTTCCTTTGAAACAGCCTGTGAAGTTTTTGAAGCTCCCTCAGAGAAGTCTTCATTGGCATGACCTCAATTTGGCGCTTATTGTATGTGGTTTATGTTATTCGATTGATTGACCCTCGTCCTATTACCAACGCCGAAAGAAAAAGCTATGAAAATGGATAAATTGAAGCAACGATTGCAAGCAGAAACGCAAAATTAATAATCGACGCTCAGAGAAATTATGTAGAGTAGGTAATGCTGATATTATTGAAAATATTGGTTTTAACTTATTTAGCTGGTGGGCAACGGGAATATTGACTCCCACTTCAGCTTTTAACTATTATAACCCATTTCCCATCCTACCATAGCGCTCAGACGCTAAAAATTATATAGCTGGTGGGCGGATATTGACTCCTACTTCAAAATTATAACTATTATAACCCATTGCTCACCTACTAAAGGTCTAAAGGTCTCGATGGGTAAAAGATTTTGCATGAGCACCGCTATAGGTAGCCGCTAGATGACCATTACCTATCAGTTGATACTTATAGGTTACCAAACCTTCCAATCCTACGGGACCACGAGGAGGCATCTGTTGGGTGCTGATTCCTACTTCTGCACCGAAACCGTAACGGAAACCATCGGCGAAGCGGGTGGAACAATTGTGATAAACTCCCGCAGTATCTACTTGGTTGAGAAAAGTTGCTGCAGCAGTTTCATCTTCAGTTACAATAGCATCGGTATGTTTGGAACCATAGGTATTGATATGGGCGATGGCCTCTTCTATATTTGTCACTACTTTAATGGCTAAGACTAAATCTGAATATTCGGTGATCCAGTCTTCTTCTGTGGCTGCTGCAATCGGTAATATGCGGCAACTTTTCTCATCTCCTAATAACTTTACCTGGTTATTTTGTAAAGCTGTTGCTACTTGAGGTAGAAAAGTGGGGGCGATCGCCTCATGAACTAACATAGTTTCGATGGCATTACAAGCTGCTGGATAGTCTGTTTTAGCATCCACTGCAATAGCAACCCCTTTTTCAATATCCGCAGCTTTATCTATATAAAGATGACAAATCCCATCTGCATGTCCTAATACAGGAATTCGGGTATTATCCTGGACATAGGCTACAAAAGCATTAGAACCCCGAGGAATAATCAAGTCTACATATTCATCTAATGCTAACAATGCCTGAATTTCCGCTCTTGTTGTTAGTAATTGTACTGCTTCGGGATTAACCTGAGTCTTCCCCAATGCTTCATGAATGACTTTAACTAAAGTTTGACAAGAACGAGTAGCTTCTTTACCCCCTTTGAGAATCACCCCATTGCCGGATTTCAGCGCTAGACTGGTAATTTGAATTAAAGCTTCTGGACGGGCTTCAAAAATCACTCCCAACACCCCGAGAGGACAGGTAACCCGCTTCAGAATCAATCCTGTATCTAGTTCCCGATGAATTTGCACCGCACCCACTGGGTTGGGTAATTTAGCTACATCTCTTACCCCTGCGATCGCTCCTTTCAGTTTTGTTTCCCCTAATTTTAATCGTCCGTACAATGCTTTGGGTATCCCTTCTGCTTCCGCAGCCCGTAAATCTGCTTCATTGGCGGCAATTATTTCAGGAGCTGCAGTTTCTAAAGCGGTGGCAATGGCTTCTATTGCTCGATCTCGTTCTGTTGCAGATAGTGCTGCTAACTGACGAGCTGAATAGCGGGTATTTTGGGCGATGTTTACTAAAGTCATAGTTTTTGGTTGTTTGTGGGGCTTTTTTTTACAGCAGCACCAGTTCCCTTAAAACGGAGCAGGACGGTGCTGGAACCACCAGACCCGTTTAACTTTAGCACAAACGGCTTATATTTATCTGATTTGCAACTTAAGTTAAGAAATCCAGAAACTGTAGAGAGATATAGCTTCGGTTGAGGTTCTCTTTATGCCAAGGTGGA
>JACONB010000308.1 GCA_014323965.1 Prochloron sp. SP5CPC1
TAGAGGAGTTTGGGCTGGATGTTTTTCATAACCTTTAGCTTTCAGCAACCCGAGCATTTGTAGATAAAGCCTTTCTATGGGGGGTAACTTTGCCAGACGACGGCGATCGCCCCAATTTTTGAGTTGACTCCACCCTAACCAAGCGACAAAAGCAGCACAAATGGCGAAAATCAAACCGGTAAACACACCGATAATACTGCTAGAAAAAAACCGCCACAACCAAGAGAGGGTTAGCAATATACCTCCAATGATATCATTGAAGAGATTACTCAGAAAACCAGTAACTGGAGAAGGTAACCAACCAGCAACCCACTGCCACAATTGACGCAAAACGCTAAAAGTTTGTTCTTCTTCAAAGGAAGGAGGAATGAGATCATGTCCCGGAATGGGATCGAAAGCATACCAACCAGATCCAGGAATAAACACCTCTGTCACCGCATAAGCATCGGTATTGTGAACGATATAATAGCCCGTAAAAGGATTAAACTGACCTGGACCAAACCCCGTAGCTAGTCGCGCGGGAATACCTAAGGAACGGAGCATTACGGTTAAGACAGTGGAGAAATGGTCTGGATAACCTCCAAGGTGGTCAAAGAGGAAAGCTGACACTAAATCCTCATCTTCTGCGAAAAAGGGCAGATCTGGTTCGATGCTGTAATTTTGCTTGATAGCTTGAGCTAAGTATAAAGCTTGTTCATAACGAGAAGTAATGGGCTGAGGTGATTTAGATAGCAGTTGTTCTGCTTTTTGCTTGACCTTTTCTTGAATTTCTGGTGGAATTTGTAGATATTGGTCTTTAATACTTTCTGGGTATTCAGTTGGTGCTTCTTGGAGCATATCCCTAGTACGATAGGGTACTTGGGAAATAATGGTATAAGTTAATCCCTCTACTAAACCCAGAGGAGAGCGCAAATTACCTAACGGATCTAAACCTATCTCTTTGGTAGGAAAGAAGAGAAATTGAGGATCTGGGAGAGAGGGAATAATATTGGGCAAACTAGCAACTGCGGTGTAACTTTGGATAATCTTTTTAGTTTGTCTCCTCCCTACACTAGAGCCAATGACAAAACGATAGGAATAACTGGGACGCTGGATAGTTTGGATATCTTCATCACCGGAAATTTCCCAACCCTGTCCTGTATAATGGTCGAAGGTCAGAACTCTCCAGTATCCAGGAGCTTGAGAGCGCACTCGCATCACTAATTTCTTTTCCAATCGTCCCCGGAGGTTTTGGTTAATCTTACTGCTGAACCCGTAATAAAAACTATCATCCAGGGTTCCCGCACCTTCTGTGGGACTGTCACCGATATTACCCCCTTCACCCCCTTCACCGTCATCATAACCAGGGTTGACAATACCCCGATACTCGGGACTAAAAGTCTTTTCCTCTAGTTGCTGGGGGCTACTCACGGGAAATGATTGCAACTGATACCCGGGAAAGCGGGGGAAGATAGTGAAGATGAATAATCCCAGAGCAAGAATAATCAGGAATAGTACACCGAGACGGGAGGGTGACAAGGGGGAGTAACGGGAGAGTTTTAGGGAAGATTTTTGACGGTGCCGTAATTGTTTCTCCCAAGGTGCCAAACCCAGACGAGAACGATAATCTAGCACTAAAACCGGAAGGGCAAGGACTAAAAATACCAATAAAGCTGGAGCAAATGTTAAAGTTTGGGAGACTGTGCCCGCTACCCCGATGAGAATAATGCCGATCGCCATGGAATAGCCTAAATCTTTCCGCCGGGGGAGGTCAAAACTGTGGAGCACTTGCAGTTGAATCAATAACTCCGCCAAGACAATGCGGGTATCGTTCAAATTAGCAAATAAATTGCCGAAGAATACCACCATCATTGCTACCATACCAATGGCGATGAGAAATTTGACGGTGATATTTTTGTTTTTCCGACTATACCAACTCCAAGTGGCTCCCACAATACTCAGAGGTATTGCCCAAAGGCTACTCAGGGTCTGGGCTGCAATATCTGTAGCCATAATGCCCACTATCACTAGCCCTTGCACTAGCACCCGCAGCAGAATGGATTCTTCCGTTTGCACTTTCCGTCTTGGAGCAGTAGGATAGGGTAAAGGTTCCAGTTGCTTAATTGCCATGGTTGGGAGGGTTTCTTCTCGGCTTAGAGGTCATTATGGCGAGTCTCAATGATTTCACCTCGGATCTACATTACAGAGCGCGCGCTCCATATTTACGAAATTTTTGGGAAAATGGGGGTTGACATTGGGAAATTTATTGTACATGATGGAGTGAATTTGGTTCTTAAGTTACAATGGAACGATGTAATGTCATTTAAAATTTCTGCTCAAAAATTTTACAACGATTTCGCGCCCAACTATGAATCCAAATTTTGTGGCTCCCAAGGTGATGCTCAGCATGTAAATGAAGCTGCTGCAATCTTTCACAAGTATCATCGTAATAATCATGGCCACATTCTAGATATAGGTTGTGGAACCGGATTGTTAAAAGACTTACTTCAAGGAGAATTTGAATACACAGGTATTGATGTTTTTGAAAATATGCTTCATTATGCCTCTGAGCGGGGCTACAAAGTTATACATCAATCAGTTGTGGATGCTCTTCCTGAAATCCCAGATGCCTCCTATGACTTTGTTTTTGCCTTAAGCTCTTTGCTCTTTGTTGAAGATATTCACCCCATCTTGACCCATATCAGTAGAATAGCTCGTCAGTCGATTTTATTAAGTTTGGATGAGGTCACACAAGAGTATAGGAACAATTTTACGGTGGCAGTTTTCGATCACTCCAAGGTTCACATCTCAGGAGCCAAGGAAGATTACTTGATCAGAGGTTGGACCTCCTGTACTACAGGGATTACTGTAAACACGAGAATGATTTATGTGCCGAAAATATAATCACAACCCTAAGGACAAAGTTTTATGGTAGCCAAGTAAAAAGCGATAGCTCACCTCTTGTCGGCAGGAGGCTCACGCCATAATCTTCGATTTGGTGTGAGATGAATGACGACGCCGGGGTGTGTTATAATAAAAGGAGCGTTCGGGTAAAAATCCCATGATTATCTACGAAATGA
>JACONB010000309.1 GCA_014323965.1 Prochloron sp. SP5CPC1
GATTTACGAAATGGATTTTAATCTCGATAAATTATTGAATTTTCCCAATGCAACTGTTGAAAGTTGCTCTATCATTGATGATATCAACTATTTTCAAATTCGCTGGCTTAATGAAAAAATACAATGCCCTATTTGTGGAGAAACTATCACAAAAATACATCAAGAACGTCAAAGTTTAATTAGAGATTTGTCAGTTTTTGGGAGAGAGGTATATTTACAAATTCCTCATGGGCAATTTTCTTGTCATTCTTGTCAACATTATGTTTCCGAGCAATTAGATTTTATTGACTGGCGAAGACGTCAAACCAGTCGATACCAAGAGTATATATATCAGCGAGTTAAAGTAACTACAGTTATGCAAGTCAGTCGAGAAGAAAATTTGACGGAAAATCAGTGATTTACTGAGTGCGCCGATTAGTAAAAAAAAATGGTATCGGCCAAAACGTCTGAGTATTGATGAGATTAGTTTACGCAAAGGACACAAAGATTTTGTAACGGTAATTAGTGATATAGATACAGGAGAGTTATTAGAAGTAATCACGTGAATCCCTACCTGGCCACGATGAAGGTTAACCACCCAGGTCGAAGCTGGCAACAGGGCGCAATCAGAGGTAAACAAGCGATGGACAACCACACTGACGCTAACGGGGAGAATACCGGAATAACTAACGTGAATCGTCTACGAAAAGACCTAATTTGTTACACTGCGAAAATCGTTGAAACGCAGAAGAGAGACCGAAACAAATTCGTAAGATTATAGAGTTTACACTTACATTCCTGAGTTGGTCATGGATCAATGGATGAGTTTCCTGGGTAAGAACAATAGTTCATTCGGAACGAGAAGAAACTCATTCAACTTCGACCGAAAGCGGAGGTCCAAACTCACAGCCAAGGTGGTGGAACTGGATGATTACCAGTTTATCGGAAAAATGAGGGTAAGAAGGGCGTAACTGCCCGATGGATTCTATAGAGAAGAGAACAAGCTGAAATTATCAGAACAGAATGGAACCTAAATTGTGAATATCACTAAGCTGGGGCCAACTGAATACCGCAGTCCAATGTTCTTAGCTCTTCATATGTCAGCTCTGTTAGCAGTACTGAAGACTAAGAAAAGGGCTGATGACGTCTGGAAAGAACTGCCGTGGAAGAAATTCCAGCGGCAGGTCTTTCGGTTGCAGCGTGCAATCTTCAAAGCACAAAAGAACGGAAACAAAACCAAGGTTAAACGTCTTCAAAGGCTCTTATTACAGAGTCGAGCTGCTCAAGCACTTGCGGTTAAGCAAGTTACCCAGAATAACAAAGGAAAGAAGACCCCCGGAGTGGATGACCGGACGGCCCTTACTGTGAAGCAAAGACTTTTACTTTGCCGCCAGTTAAGGCGAAATTGGGCCAAATGGCAACACCAACCACTAAGAAGGGTAAATATCCCAAAGCCAAACGGCAAGACCAGGGGATTAGGCATTCCTACTATCGCTGATAGAGCATGGCAATGTTTGCTTAAATTCGCAGCAGAGCCTGCCTACGAAGCGACTGCCGGGGAAAGGAGCTACGGCTTCAGACTCGGTCGTTCTACCCACGACGCCCAAAAGCTGATTTTCAATAACCTCAACAGTCAGTGTAATGGGAAAGACAAGCTGATTCTGGAAACAGATATTAGTAAATGCTTTGATGAGATTGACCATGAAGTCATTCTCAAAGGTGTAATTCTTCCCTAGGAAGCGGCAAAAGGGTTAAGGAAGGCAGTTAGAGTAGGCGTTAAAAGTGAATTCCCCTCCAGTGAAGCGGGCACACCCCAAGGCGGAGTGATTTCACCGCTGCTGGCTAATATCGCCCTAGATGGATTCGAGAACCTAGGGTCAGACCAAAAGGTGAAAACCGTATATACCTATGAGAATGGGAAAAGTGCGGGAAATAGAGTAACAAACTGGTCTGACGGTATAAGGGGAATTAGGTACGCCGACGATGCAGTTTTTATCTGTAAGCCCGGAACTGACATCCAGAAGTTGCGGCAGGATATTGATAAGTTCTTAGCCTCACGGGGATTAAGACTCAACAAGGACAAAACCGAGGTCAGAAAGGCTACAGATGGGTTTGACTTCCTAGGATGGCACTTTCGGGTGAATTCCAAAGGAACCTTTAAATCGCACCCTAGCCATGATAATTACATGAAAATCAAGACCAAAATCAGGGAAACCTGGTTGGCTAAGAAAACTCCTACCGAAGTACGCCTGAAGAGGATAGCGTCTCAAGTCAGGGGTTGGCGTATGTATCACAGATACTGTGACAGAGGAAAGCAAGACCTGTGGGCGGTAAACCAGTGGGTTTACCGGAAGTTAAAAACAGAAAAAAGGCGAACCTCTAAGAAGGAAGCCGAAAAGCTCAGAACGAAGCTTCTGAGGGGCCATGCCAAGCCCAAGGGTGCGGCAAAAAGACAGGCCACCAAGCTTGAAATCGAAAAAGCCTTCCCGAAAGTGCCATGGGAAGTAAACGCTCACGTAATGGTCAAAGGTGCTGCCTCCCCTTTTGATGGAAATACTGCCTACTGGGTCAGACGCAACTCTAAGTTGTATACCGGACCCACGGCAGATGCAATCAAACGTCAGAAGGGCAAGTGCGCCCATTGTAATTTGCCATTCTTGGAGCAGATGGGTCCAGTGGAATTGCACCACAAAGATGGAAACCATAACAACTGGGATAACAAAAACCTAGTTGCGCTCCACCGACCCTGTCACCAAATGCAAGCGGGACGCCAAAGGCGGTTGCTACGCAATCACCGCAAGCACATTAAGGATGGGATTCGGAAGTGCGCCGTAAAGGCGTAGAATCACCTAAGCCGGATGAGGTGAAAGTCTCACGTCCGGTTTATCGGAGAGGGGCGCGGCAGTAATGCTGCCCTCGACTCTAATCAACCAAGGAGAAGGAGATGAACGGGCAAAATAAACTAACTGACGATTCAACCTATCGCCAACGCTTAAAATTCACCCCTATAAAAGGAAAAACCTCTA
The DNA here is from genome assembly GCA_014323965.1 of Prochloron sp. SP5CPC1. Classification (GTDB taxonomy): domain Bacteria; phylum Cyanobacteriota; class Cyanobacteriia; order Cyanobacteriales; family Prochloraceae; genus Prochloron. Next base: position 3,006 of record JACONB010000309.1, read on the forward strand.
GTAATTCTAGTACTGACATAAATAGAGCTGTTGACTCTGTTGGTGAACCACT
>JACONB010000310.1 GCA_014323965.1 Prochloron sp. SP5CPC1
TGCTTGCCAAACATCCGGTAGTACCGACGATGTAGAGCAATGCAATGGTTGTAAATCCTCCCTGAGGCATTGACGATGCGTTTCAGGTGACGATTGCGCTGGTGGTTGTAAAACTTGAACTTCAGCGTTTTCATGTGGATGATTATATCCGGTTCACGGCGGCTAAAGCCGCACGAGTCGCTTTTCATCCCCGCGCGCCCCGCGCGCGGGGCTTTCAAGCTCCCGGATTTTTTCTTGATCCACTCCCCCGCCCGCCATTAATCAATGCCGGGCGGGGGATTCGGGATTTAAGCAGCAACCCTTCGGGAAACCCCGTCTTACATTGCCTAGCCCACCCACCCCTCTTCTCCCCTCCCAGGAGGGGATGGGGGTGGGTCCAACCTATTGATATTATACTAGCACATACCACGGCTGAATTTATTCAGCTTGCGCTTATATCCCCCGATTAAAATACGGTTGCTCTATCGCTTTGCACCTCGTAATGAAGCGCCCCCGAAGGTATCCAGCTAAAGCCGGGTAGCCGTTTATCGATTCATCACAACCTTGGATTTATTTTTACATACATGATAGTTGCTCAGGAAGAAATTGCCATATTTGGTAATCAAACTTAATATATATCAATAATCAGCCACTTGCTCTGGTTCCAACTTCAGAGATTCACGATACTGGCGACCCAATTTCATGGCTTCTTCATAAACTGGATCCGCCGCAAACGTACCGACAATTTTTTCCCACCACGGCGTTTTCCCATAGGGAGTAAACTCTTGAGTTGTTCAACTTCAGCTTCCACAGCTGCCAATCTTGTCTTCAAATCAGTTGCTAACATAGGGATAAATTGGACAATTATCGTTTTTGACTTTCTTTTATATACATGATAGTTGCTCAGGAAGAGATTGTCAAATTCAAATCTCCCAATAAAACTTAATATACACTAAATAAACTGGTAACTGGTAACTGGTAACTGGTACTCATTTGCTATGGTAGTAGGGCAGAAGTCTAAATATAGGTATAAAAATATGGTTCAATTGGCAGAAGTAACTCAAACTGCTAAAACCTCCTTATCGGAACCTGTCGATTTAATCACCAGCCCCACAGAAATGCGTCCTTGGGGTTCCTTCAGTGTTCTCGAAGTTGGCAAAGGATATAAAATAAAGAGGATTCAAGTAAATCCCGGACATCGCCTCAGTTTACAGATGCATCATCATCGCAGCGAACACTGGATAGTGGTATCTGGTACAGCGAAGGTGGTTTGTGGCTCCCGCGAAGAAATCCTCAGCGTCAATCAATCCACCTATGTACCTCAGTGTACCCCTCATCGCCTCGAAAATCCAGGTGTGATCAAATTAGTTTTAATCGAAGTACAGAATGGGGAATATCTGGGAGAAGATGATATAGTACGCTTTCAAGACGATTACGCTCGTAAATAATGATTCATCTCAGTGAGGCTGCTGCTGGCGAAATTAAACGGTTGCAGTCTTCTCGCAACCAACCAAACACCTGCTTATGCCTAGGAGTAAAAGCTGGAGGCTGTTCCGGGTTATTATATACCATTAAACTGGAATCAGTGCAAACCGAGGGCGATCCCGTCTTCCATCATAAAAACATTACCATAATTACAGATAAAAAAAGCTATGAGTATCTGGAAGGTCTGAAATTAGATTACTCCGAAGATTTGATGGGGGGTGGCTTTCGTTTTCGCAATCCCAAAGCTACCACTACCTGTAGCTGTGGTCAATCATTTTCCATCAAGTCTTAAATTTTTGGCAAAATGTCTTGACATCTTCCCCCTCTTAGAGCTATGATGGAAATTTGTCAGCGATTCTATCTTAACCTAAACATCGCAACTTCAATCAATTACTCATGCCCACTATCCAGCAACTGATTCGCGCAGAACGCGCAAAAATGCAGAAGAAAACCAAATCGCCGGCGCTGAAAGAATGTCCTCAGCGTCGGGGAGTCTGCACGCGAGTATATACCACCACACCGAAAAAGCCCAACTCGGCACTGCGAAAAGTAGCGCGGGTCAGACTGACTTCTGGGTTTGAAGTGACTGCCTATATTCCAGGTATTGGCCATAACCTTCAGGAACACTCTGTAGTCTTGATTCGCGGTGGGAGGGTTAAAGATTTGCCAGGGGTTAGATATCATATCATTCGCGGCACCCTGGATGCAACAGGGGTCAAGGATCGCACTCAGAGTCGTTCTAAATACGGTGCGAAGCAACCTAAAAAAAATTGATCCAAGAAATCCTCAGAGAAATGTAGAGAAGTATTGAATAGCTATGTCTCGTCGCTCCAATAGAAAAAAACGGACCATTCCCCCGGATCCCATGTATAACAGTACCCTAGTAAGCATGATCATTAGGCGGCTGATGAAAAGTGGGAAAAAATCTCTCGCTGCGAGAATTATCTACGATGCTTTTACAACCATTAAGGAACGTACAGATGGCGATCCACTGGAAGTATTTGAAAAAGCAATTAAAAATCTCACCCCTTTGGTAGAAGTGAAAGCCCGTCGGGTTGGGGGAGCAACCTATCAAGTACCCATGGAAGTGCGTCAAGGGAGAGGAACGACTCTCGCACTGCGTTGGTTAGTAAGGTTTTCCAGAGCCAGAAATGGTCGCACCATGGCAAGTAAACTGGCTAATGAGATTATGGATGCAGCCAACGAAACGGGAGGGGCAATTCGCAAACGGGAAGAAACCCACAAAATGGCAGAAGCAAACAAAGCTTTTGCTCATTATAGGTATTAAGACAAATAGGATCAGAAATACCTCCCAAAAGTATAGAATTGTTTCAGAGTGTTAAATAATAGTAAAGAATGTAGGGGCTGGGTTTTCCAGTCCCGGAGCTTGACCAAAGGAGGTAGCTGTGGCACGTAGTATTTCGCTAGACAAAGTTCGGAATATTGGCATTGCCGCTCACATAGACGCGGGCAAAACTACCACCACCGAGCGCATCCTGTTTTACTCCGGAATCGTGCATAAAATCGGTGAAGTCCATGACGGGACAGCAGTTACCGATTGGATGGAACAAGAGCGGGAGCGAGGCAT
>JACONB010000311.1 GCA_014323965.1 Prochloron sp. SP5CPC1
AGCCAAGCGGCACCTCCCAGTCCTTCTCCTTGAAATTCATCTAGATTGCTATCCCGGACGAAACCATCTAGCAGCTGTGATACATCTTCTAAAACAATACGTTCCGCTAGGGGTAAATTGAAATCTGTAGCTGTCAAAGCCGTTGCTGTAGTTCTGAGCAAGAGAGCTACTTCTACCTCCCCAATGCGAATAGAGGTATCCTCTCCCACTTGCACCAACTGGAGGTCTTCAAACTCAACTCCTGTCAAACCACCCACAGCAATTAGATCTGAGCCACTCACAAAATCAGTAATAATATTAACTGCATCGGGAAGTCCGTCACTCACAATCCAAAACTCGTCTGCTCCCAATCCTCCGGTGAGAGTACTGTTTCCCAGTCCGGCAAGGAGTGTGTCGTCTCCTGCTCCCCCAATTAGTCTATCGCTTCTTCCCCCCAACAGCAAGTCATCTTCCGCACCGCCATAGTGTCGGTTATTTGTTCCTAAGGTACCATCCAGAAGATCATTTCCGGCCCCCCCCAAAGAGGCGGTCGTTCCTCCCTGCTATCAGTTCGTCATCCCCTTCTACCCCGTAGAGACGATTATTTCCATTCCCAGCGGAAGCGTCTAGGGTATCATTACCCGCACCCCCAAAGAGGCGATCGCCTTCGGAGGCTACGAGTTCGTCCCCACCACTACCACCGTAAAGCCTACTTCCACCCTCACTAAACACAGCATCGATTATATCTGTACCTGCACCTCCAAATACCAACTTGTTCCCTAGGGATAAAATCTCAAGCTGATCTGCTCCAGTAGTGCCAAAAATCAGAGTTGCGCCGTCTTCCATTTTTCTTGTTTGATTGGTTTTTTCAATTATAGTATAGTTTCGCGCAAAGACGCAAAGACGCAAAGGTGGATTATCTGGGTTCATCTACGGTTTAGGAAATGCCGTTGCAAAGCAGGTAGAACGGGACAGGGTTGCTTTTCCGGCAAATTATCCCGGTCACCCTTAAAAATACTCCAGCGAAAAGGACCTTTCTGGGCGGAGGACATCCATAATAGACGTTTAGCCCTAGTCATGGCTACATACAACAAGCGAAACTCTTCCCCCCTTTTCAGTCTAGCAGCTTCTTCCCAAGCAGTATCTGGATTACAAAACTGTATGTTATGTTTATTATTAAGATTATAATCACGAGCCATGGCCCGAATTTGCGCCCGGGCAACTTCTGCTAAAGTAAAGTTACCCAAAAACTTAGCAGCAGTGGGAACCCAGAGAGAACCGGGAAGAACATCTTCGTGTAAGAAAGGAATAAAAACATAATCCCAGTCCAACCCCTTAGCTTTGTGCATGGTAATAATAGTTAATTGTCCGGGACGAGTATATTCATCATCGATTTCTTCTTCCAACACTCCTTCAAATCTTTCCTCATTTACAATTTCCACCAACACTTCTATCGTACTTTGAAGAGAACTACGACCCACTATTTGCTGATTCACCCGTTCCCCCAACTTCTCCACTGTGGCAAGTTCAGAGCCGGTATACTTTAAAGTCAGACCCAAAAAGAAAATCAATTGATAGTGCGGCAACTCTAACCTCCCCTGTAAGAGGTTACAACAGTAACGACGAGCAGCAGCTACTTGGGGTTTCTGTTTTGGTTCCAGGGGTCCAGGGTAGAGGAATTTTTCTGGGAAAGCAGCCAAAGGGTTCAAGTCTTGAGTAGGGATAAGCTGACGATTTTGGAGTACTTCTAAAGCACCTTTGAGATAATTAGGAGAATGGGGACGATGGATAAATTGTAGCAGTTTAAGCACCTCAGCAGGTATGTTCGTCTGACGCTGAACTTCATTCACTTCATAGATTTTAATTGATTTAGTTAGAGGAGCAAGTTGTTCTGCGAGAAAGCGACCTTGACGATTTTCCCGTACTAAGATAGCAGCGTTGTGTTGAGGATTTTCCTTTAATAAGGCTACCACCCGTTCACCAATCATTTGGGCAGTTTTATAGATATCCGGTGGCGTATATATTTCCACACCCCCACCCACTGGTTCCGGGTTGGCATCTTTTTGCAAGTCCCCAGGAGCTACAGGATGAATTTCTTGGTAGCGAAAAGGTAATGGTTCCTCCTTAGTATTCTTATTAACCCATTTAAGGACAAAATTAGCAGCATTCAGGATAATTTTACTACTACGACCTGCCTGAGCCATAGTAGATAAACTACCTTTACCTTGACAACTAGTGCAAAAGTAGTTAAAATAAATAGGGTCAGCGGGAGTAAAGGTAGAGTTAATTGCTTGATTAGGGTCTCCTACTCTCACTAGATTTGGGGATCGGTCCGGGTTCTCTGGGTCCGTAGCCAGAAGTTTAATTAATTTTTCTTGTAAAGGACTAGAGTCTTGAGCTTCGTCTTCAAAAACAGCAAAAACTTGACTTTGCCATAATTGACGAATAGGGGGATATTCCAGTACCCGCAAAGCAGCAAGAATCATATCTTGGTAGTCAATAAAATTCCGTGCTGCCATTAATGCTTCATACCGCTTATACAAACCGGAAGCCATAGCTAATATGTGATAGGAATCCTCAATCTGGACAAATTGCAAATCTTCAGGAGAGAGAGCGGAACTTTTCGCCTCAGCAATAGCAGTGCTAGCTAAAGCTGGTAATACCTCCGTCCGCAACACCCACTCCCGTCGCAACCTTTCCGTTTCTTCGCCGTCAAACCCCGCCCCTTCTAGTAATATCTTATATTGTTCCGGTGCAGAAACAATCCACTCACTGACACATTTTTTAATCAGTCTGTGACTATTATGAGGATTAATTAAAGTGGCGGTTTCCAAATTCAGTTGAGATAATTCTGGGTGACGAGTAGCAATACTGCAAGCCAAACCGTGGAGAGTATGTACCTCATACCCCCCAGGTATCAGGGAAAGAGACTTGAGTTGGTCGCGAATAACCCCTTTAATACTAGCAGCAGCAGAACGAGTATAAGTAACAACTATTAATTGTCTGCGAGGGTGGAGTTCATAACGAGCAACAGTCAAAGCAGCAGCAACCGAGAGACTATAAGACTT
>JACONB010000312.1 GCA_014323965.1 Prochloron sp. SP5CPC1
AGCGCTGTCCTTCTAGTTTAGCTTGCAGGTCTTCCAGGTTGCAGTGCAGGTAATTTAAAACCCTCGCTCCGCTTAGTTTAGCGCCATTTTTGAGACTGGAGTGGTTGTATTGATCAGCGAGAATGAGGTCGCGCGTACCTACTACAGCAGGGATAGTACCTATATTAGCCAAATAACCGGAACTGAAAAGGAGAGCATCTTCTGTTTGTTTCAGAGAAGCGATCGCCTTTTCTAACTGCCGATGCAATTTTCGATGTCCGCTGAGTAACCGAGAACCAGTACTTCCAGTTCCTAACTCTTGGGTTGCAGCATTAGCAGCAGCAATGAGACGAGGATCTCCCGCCAAACCTAAATAGTCGTTGCTAGCAAAATTAATCAGCCGACGCCCTTCTAATTCTACCACAGCTCCTGGTAACCCAGTAATAGTTCGCACGGAGCGATACCAATTAGCGCGGTGAATCGTGGCCAGGGATTTTTCCATCCAAGAGTAGGGATCCTTTCCAAGGGAAACCCCCCCTATCACCCCAGGGGGGGTTTCCGGGGGGGGGATGGGGTATGTTTTATATTGTATACTCATGTTCCCATTTTTGTCAACAACCAATTTGCCACTGTAGCGCGACGAGTTTTTCTCGGACCGAATTCACCTATTTTATAGCCTTTGAAGCCTAATTTTTCCTTTAAGAGTTGTTTATTCTCTTTGGGAATAGAACGGGTCAACTGCACTGTGGGGGGACGGTTGGCCAGAAAATCTGGCGGTTCTGGGTACCGGGAGCGCCACTCTGGGGCAACATTCCCATTATCCCATTTTTTGGTCTGGTCGTCGTAGCGATAGCCCAGATAATGCCAAACTAACTCATTGACAGTACTATCATCAAGCGCTTCCTTGAGAATGTTCCAAATTGTCTCTTCGTTTAAAGGTGGTAATTCAGTCATGGGCAGTAATAAAAAACAACCAACCTGGAAAGTTATTCTTATTTTAGCTTGGGGTGCTGGCTGTCTCCACCGCTGCCATTTTCGTTCGCCTGTGTTTAGAGAGTGCAGGAGTGAGGGGTGTGGGTTTCAGTCTTTTTATCGCCGCTTCTCGTCTCACTATAGCTGCTGTGATTATCCTACCCCTTTCCCGACCTTGGCAGCAAAGTCCCGTTTCCCCAAGAGCATATTACTATGGTGCGGCGGCTGGTATTTGTTTAGCAGGACATTTTGTCACCTGGATCACTTCCCTCTCTTTTACTTCCATTGTAGCTTCCACTACTTTAGTTACAACTAATGCCATTTGGGTGGCATTGCTTTCCTGGTTCTGGTGGGGGGAAAAGCCTTGTAAACTGACAGCTATAGGCATTGGGATAGCTCTTTTAGGGGGTATAATCATTGCTTGGGGAGATAATAGCGGAAGTGGAAGTAATTTTAATCCTCTCTTGGGGGACATTCTCGCCTTAGTGGGTTCTTGGTTGGTGAGTTTCTATGTGCTTTTAGGTAGTCAAGCACAACGGTGGGGTTTGAGTTTAGGCAGTTATATCGGTGTGGCTTATACAACAGCCGCTTTGGTACTTTTACCACTACCTTTAGGGTTTGGTTCTGGTTATTTCGGCTACCCTGGAGCAGTTTATCTCTATATCCTATTCATGGCTATTATATGCCAATTAGTTGGTCATACAAGCTTTAATTGGGCTTTGGGTTCTATTTCTCCCACACTGGTCACATTGAGCATTTTATTTGAACCTATTTGTGCCAGTTTTCTCGGCTGGTGGATTTTTGCTGAAGTTCCCTCCTTTTCCGTTTGGCTAGGAGGACTAGTATTGTTGACAGGAGTTGCGAGCGCTTCAAATTCTTCCAAATAATCCATCAGCAGGTGTATTCCTATAGGTATTTTTCTTGTTGTTGGATCTATTTTTGTTTCACACAGAGGCGCAGAGGCGCAGAGATGAGAGGATATGCTATTCTTATTTTAGATAAGACAACAAAAACCAGTCCCCAATCATCTGTGTTAATCTGCGTTAATCTGTGGTTATTTATTTACCAAAGCGCTCGAGAAGTTGCTGACGGGATAAAGTGGATAATTACAGTAACAAAGAGGCAAAATCTTTTCTTGGTAATTCTAACATGGAGGGTATCGCTCTTTCCAGTTCCGGATCCAACTCACCAAAACTATTTTTGAGCAAAGTTTCCAGGAGCGCGTAACGTTCCTGTTCCATTCCTTGTTCCATTCCTTGCTGAATCCCTTCTTGTACTGCTTTTTGGCGATCTTCGGTATAAAGTGATGATAAACGCATGATTCACTCCTGATTTTCTTCGTTTTTTGTTTTATTTGCTTCTAAATCTTTAAAGAGACTGTAAAATACTTTTAGGGTACCATCTCTGAAAGGATTGTTTCTTGGTAACCGCTCTAATTCGTCAATTGATCCTTCCTGTACTTTTCCTTTTCTTAACAGTCTTAACCAGAGGGTATATGAGCTGAGCAGCAGCTGGTGAATTACCGTAATTGCTGCTCTAAAACACTCGGGGAGGAAATATATCCCATCATACCAGCTTTTTTGTGGGATTGCAGCAAATTGCTCCAGAATTTTAGTTGATAAGGTGGGGGTGAGAATCCATAATTTAGGAATATCCCCTGTTTTCTTGCTCTCTTTCCGTCGCTCCGAGCGTTTTTGTTTTCGTCGCATTTCTATAGATTTGACGATGCAATCCCTGATTTCATCCCCCGTTGCTGGGTTCCTAAATGGTTCCAATATAGCTGTTGTCTCAATCATACGGGAAAGTAATCCCAAAGAAACCACATTTTGTCCACTCCTTGACGGTTGAAACAGCACATCTATTTCTCGCCCTTCGGAGCGCACTCTCACTCCTGTTTTTACCTCCCCAAAGGATTGTAATAACTCTTCCAGATAGTTTTTGGGGCTCTCCTGGGTTTTTGGTGTAAAATGTATACAGTGTTACCGTTTGACGATTTACGAAATGGATTTTAATCTCGATAAATTATTGAATTTTCCCAATGCAACTGTTGAAAGTTGCTCTATCATTGATGATATCAACTATTTTCAAAT
>JACONB010000313.1 GCA_014323965.1 Prochloron sp. SP5CPC1
TCTATACCTGGCCCATATGGACTTGAAATTTTAACTCGTGACTTTGCAGTGTGCCAATAATGTTCACTAGTATAGCTGCAGGTGTAGATTACTTTCCTTATTTCGTGGTACATTATGGTTTTGTTCCAGTACTCAAATGTAAAGTTTACATATGTGCGTTAAAATCATTACAGATATTGTTTGGCTTCCTCCAACTTGGTTTCATCACTACATTCCTATCAGAGCCACTGGTCAGTGGTTACACAACTGGGGCTGCAGTACATGTGTTCACTAGCCAACTGAGACATCTAGTTGGTGTGCCTTCTGCTGATGTGAGGGTTGACCCTGGAGTGTTCTCTCTACCAAGAGTATGTCACTGTCTCACTACGTTACTGTTGATGTGACATGTATGTATATGGAGTTTAAATTTCTTGTCCCCAAATATACTATATCCTAGTGAGTATTAGTTTGTGTTGTCACTATACAGAGGTGGGCCAAGCTAGTTGTGCAGGTGTTTGATGGCAACTTCAACTGGGCTGCTATAGTCGTCTCAGTGTTGTGTATAACCTTCCTAGTGTTGGTGAAATTGGTGAATAAGAAACTGTGGCTTTAGGAACTACTGGAGCAGCTGGTCTAGCAGGTTTCATGACAAGTGGCACAATAGGTTTAGTGACAATTGAACTGGAAAGTTGATTGACAGCAGGTGCAACAGGTTTAGTTACTACTGAAGTAACTGGTTTAGTAGGTGAAATATAAACATTTGAAGTTGTTGTTGCCTTATTTGCAGAAGATATTGACCTTTTGCCCCCTGGGCTATTTACTCAACTGCTAGATGATTGTAGGGTAAAGGCAAATTCCTATGATTTAATCGGTGGACTATTCCGACAAATGGGCAACCTTCGCTCTGCTCCCCCAGACAGCCGTTATGGAGATGTACCTTATTTTAACGGTGGTTTGTTTTCAATCATTGAACCAATTTCTCTAACTCAAGGAGAAATTGAACTTCTCCTGTCAGCGGCTTCAGAGGGATGATCAAAAGTAGAACCTGCTATTTTTGGGACGTTATTTCAGTCTAGTATGGGCAAAAAAGAACGTCATGCCCTGGGAGCGCACTATACTAGCGAGGCGGATATTCAGAAAGTGGTGTTGCCCACTATTGTCATACCTTGGCAAAAGCGAATTGAAGCTGCCAAGACTTTGAAAGACTTGGTGGCTCTACGGCAAGAGTTAATTAGCTTCAAAGTGCTTGATCCAGCTTGTGGTAGTGGCAATTTTCTCTATGTGGCTTATCGGGAACTGAAACGATTAGAAGCTAAACTCCTGGCCAAAATTCAGCAAAATTTTAGCAGCAAAGTTACCAGTGCCATCGGTACCATGTCCCTGGTGAAAACTACCCAATTTTACGGTTTAGACATCAAACCCTTTGCAGTGGAACTAGCAAAAGTTACCCTGATGCTGGCGAAAAAGCTGGCACTAGATGAAGAAAACCCGTTGCTCAACAGCGTCCAAATGAACCTGCCATTGGAACTGGAGCCAGCTTTGCCTTTGGATAATTTGGACAGGAATATCCGCTGTGAGGATGCTTTATTTTGTGATTGGGATTCAGTAGACGCTATTATCGGCAATCCTCCTTACCAAAGTAAAAATAAGATGCAGCAGGAATATGGGGCTGCCTATGTAAGACGGGTGCTCGGAAAATACCCTGAAGTCCCGGGAAGAGCTGATTACTGCGTTTACTGGTTCCGACGCACTCACGATGAACTGAAACCGGAAGCAAGAGCTGGTTTGGTGGGTACCAATACTATCCGTCAGAACTATTCCCGTGAAGGAGGTTTGGATTATATCCTCCACAACGGCGGCACCATTACAGAAGCTGTGTCTACTCAAGTTTGGTCAGGGGAGGCAGCAGTTCATGTCTCTATTGTGAATTGGATTAAGGGTAAACAAACAGGGAGAAAGAAACTTTATACTCAAGTGGGAGATGCTAAAGATAGCCCTTGGGAAGTGGTGGAATTAGAGGAAATTAATTCTGCTCTGTCACCTGAGTTTGATGTCACACAAGCAAAAAAACTAATTGTTAATGCTGGCTCCGGGACTTGCTATCAGGGTCAAACTCATGGTCATGAAGGATTTCTACTGACTCCTGATGAAGCAGCTGTTATGATTGAACAATGTCAAAGCAATGTGAAGGTTATTTTTCCTCACTTAACTGGGGATGACTTGCTTTCTAGAAATGCTCCCCAAAGATATATCATTGATTTTCACCCTCTTGATGTCCTGACAGCTAGTAAATATACTAAACCATTCACCAGAATAAAGGAGCTGGTTTTGCCACATCGTAAAGCTGCTGCTAAGAAAGAAAGACAGCGCAACGAGGAAGTTTTGAAGGATAATCCAGGAGCCAAAGTAAACCGACATCATCAGAATTTTTTAGCCAAGTGGTGGCTTCTTTCTTATTCACGTCCTGAGTTAATTGAAAAAATTGCCTCCCTACCTAGATATATAGTTTGCAGTCGAGTAACAAAAAGACCTATCTTTGAGTTTATAGATTCTAGGATTAGACCTAGTGATGCTCTTCAGGTTTTTCCCTTACCTGATGATTACTCATTTGGCATTTTGCAATCGGGTATTCATTGGGGATGGTTTACTGCCCGTTGTTCAACCCTAAAAGGTGATTTTCGCTATACTTCTAACACCGTTTTCAATTCTTTTCCCTTCCCCCAATCTCCCACACTAGCAGAGATTAAAAAAGTTGCAGCAGCAGCGGTAAAATTGCGCCAGTTACGACGGAAGGTAATGGCAGAAAATCAGTGGAGTTTACGAGAACTATATCGCACCCTAGATTTACCTGGAGATAATCCTCTTCGTAGAGCACAGAAGGAACTAGATAATGCTGTCAGAAAGGCTTATAAGATGAAAGGGAAAGAAGATATTCTTAAGTTTTTGTTGGCTCGTAACAAAGATGTAGCAGCACGAGAAGCACAAGGTTTACCTGTTGTTGCTCCCGGTTTACCGTAGGGGCACGGCACTGCCGTGCCCCTACATT
>JACONB010000314.1 GCA_014323965.1 Prochloron sp. SP5CPC1
AATTAACTTTAGCGAGAGATTTAGAGACACATCAATTGACAGATTGAGACAGCAATTAGAAGCTGAAGAGATGGAATGGTATTTATCATCAGAGAGACCAGAGGATGGGCAAACTGATAGTTAATGGTAAAGAGTACTTAATCAACACACGTTTGGCAGACCATGTGATTGACGGGATTATAGAGGGAATCCTTAAACATTACCCTCAAGACGCCACAGTAGATTTTATTGAATTATTTTAAATTATATTATGAGAAAATTATTATTAGCATTAGGATTTGTAGGAGCATTAGTAGCATGCACTAAAGAAGTAGAAGTAGAGAAAATTGTATATCGAGACGTTGAGGTGGTAGACACTGCAGAGATTGAGAGACTACAAGGAGTCATCAATGGGCTAGAGTCTACTATTAGCGATTTAACAGCGACGAACACAGACTACGCAGAGCAGATAGCTTATCTACAAGACGAGTTAGCTTTAACCCTAGAAGAGTTAGAGACTGCTTTAGATAACTCGGCAGATGAGGCTCTTATTGCTGAAATACAAGCCGATGTGATTAGGTTAGAGCAAGAGTTGATTGTTGCGGAAGCTCAAGTTATCATTGAGTACGTAGAGGTAGAGGTCGAAAGGATTGTTGAGGTTATTGTAACAGAGACTGAGATTGTTGTTGACACTGCAGAGATTGAGAGATTGACAGCATTATTGGCAGAAGCTCAAGAGACTATCGATTTTTTGAACTCTGAGTTGATTATTGCTGACGAAGTTGAAGCAGACAACGAGAACGAGATTATCGACTTGCAAGGAGACATCCACACACTGAACGGTCAGATTGCCACATTAGAAGCTCAGGTCGCTAACTTACAAGCTCAGGTAGCTGACTTACAAGCGCAACTCGCTGAGGCAACGGCACCAGCACCACTAGGTGTTGAAGGAGCTGTATTAACAGACACACCAACAGGAAGAACTGGAGATTGGTTTGCAGTAAATGGAGGATGGATACAGAGATACATGAGAAATGGAGTTACAGTTTACCAAGCTTGGTCTAGCTTAAGTCCTTTAACTCCGGTAGGAGGTTGGAGTCCAGATTTAGCTGTAGTATTGGGAAATTTGTAGTAGCGGAAACTACTGAAACTACCTTAGCTCCTCTTACATGGAGGGTTGAGATAGAGGGATTTTTATGGGTCCCGAATGAAGCTGAAAACTACGAGATATGGCTAGTTAATGGTCAATACGAGGCAACAGGGGGAACACCTCCTGTTAGTCTTGGATTTTATAACACACTTGAAGAAGCAATTAACGCAATAGAAAACGATAGAAATGAATAAACAACAGAAATTAAGCGAAGGATTAAAAGAGAGGGCTAATCAAAGAGATGAGAAGTTGAGCGGCTTAAAGAAATGGTTTAACAACATGATTACAAGCGTAGAGAAAGATTTTTGGTTTATCCGAGAGGATATTAGACGACCAATAGTAATTGTATCTCTAATCGCTTTAATTGTTATCCCCTACGGATTGACAGTTGCATTAGCTATTAAAGGATTTAAAGACAAAGCAAATGGGTAAGCCACACCAAACGTGGCAACTGGCCCGGTAGCTCAACGGATAGAGCATCTGCCTTCTAAGCAGACGGTTGCAGGTTCGAATCCTGCTCGGGTCGCCATTCCACCACATCCCCCCGGCGAAAGCTGGGGGGCGTGTTTTTAGTTTAAAAAATATGGAGCAACTTAATAAGAAGTTGGCAAAAATCCAGAGCGCGTTTAAATCGAAGAAGAGTAGATATAACAGCTTTGGTAAGTATTACTTCCGTAGTGCTGAGGATATCCTAGAGGGGCTCAAGCCGTTCATTGCGAGCGAAGGAGTTACCTTTACGGTAGACGAGGAATTAAAGGAAGTAGGAGGAATCGCTGTAATTAAGTCTACAGCTACCATTACTGATGGTACGGACTCAATCAGCAAATCAGCTCTTGCAGGAGTCGATATGGAGCAGAAGGGTATGCAAATGCCTCAACGCTTCGGGTCAGCCTCATCGTATGCTAAGAAGTATGCGTTAGGAAACCTATTATTAATCGACGATACGCAGGATGCGGACGCTAGCAATGACCACGGAAAGACAGCCGTGAAGACTAGCTTTAAGGATAAGCCATGGCTCAACAAGGGCACGCCTGAGTTTGAGAAAGCCATGAGCTTTGTTAAAGACCAAGCATCATATGATAAAGTGCGGGCGAAGTATAATATGTCAAATGAAGTTAATGAAAAATTATTAGAATTATTATGAGTAGATTAAAGACACAAAACCGAGGGAATGTTGAAGGATTAGCATTGCACTTGATTAGAGGAGTTAAGAAGCATGGTTCAATTGATTTGCCTTACTTAAGAAGCATATTAAAACGCCATACTATTAAAGTAAGATTAGATGATTTGATCGATGAGTAGAGAAGAGATTCTAGAGAAGTTACGAGACGACGAAAATTACTACGGTGATTTCGGGAAGCAATGGCTTTCTAACTCGGATATCTCAGCTCTCCTTCAGAATCCAAGGCAATTTCAAAAGAGAGAGCCTGGGTTGCATCCCTCGTACTTAATAGGAGGGTACTTCCATACGTGCATATTAGAGCCTCACAAGCTAGATAATTATAAAGTGATAGACGTATCCACTCGGAACGTAAAAGCTTATAAGGAGCTCGGAGAACACGCTCTATTGCAGAAGGAAGTGGATAATATTAACCAAATGAAATCGGTTTTAGAAAAGTGCGACGAAGTTCGTAATTTGATATGGCCACTATTCGACGAGAAGTCTATCGAATATGAAGTACCAAGCGTTACTAATATATTCGGAGCTCCTTGGAAGGGAAAAGCGGATATCTTGAACCATGAAGAGAAGTTAATCATTGACCTGAAGACGACGGGAGATGTTTTAAACTTCCGAAAGTCGGCTTTCAAATATAATTATGACAGTCAAGCTTATATCTATAAACAATTATTTGGATATGATTTAGTATTTGTAGCTATTGATA
>JACONB010000315.1 GCA_014323965.1 Prochloron sp. SP5CPC1
AAGCAGTAACCACAGAGCGAATTTCTGCCCGAGAATACTTCAGTTTCAATAGTTCTACTTCTGCTTCAGAGGGTTTCTGGGAAACGAGACTTGCTAGTTTGGCTGTCTTCAAGCAAGATGGATAATAATTGTTTAATTGGGGCCAAGTAGCAATCATCATATTTGCTGCTGCGTCTATTTTAGCTACTTGCTGCAACTTTTCCGGGGTAACATTAACCAACCAGGACTGGAACAAACCATCTCTATATGCTTCAGCCAACCATTTGTTTCCTGTTTCTTTTTTGAGTAAATATCCTAACTCCGTTTGGACTCTTTCTGCTGCTACTGTCCCCAACTGACCGGCTAAACTGCGAATCGTTGCTCTGGTGAGGGGATCGATGGTAAAATTTAACTGTGCAGCTTGACGATAAGCTCGCAACAACCTTAAAGGGTCATCTTTTAGATTGGTTTTGGCTACCATTCTCATTACCCCCCGTTTCAGATCCAACCTACCCCCTAAAGGGTCAATTATTGCTTCTATTTTCGGATTATAGGCGATCGCGTTGACAGTAAAATCCCGCCGTTGCAAGTCCTTTACCAAATTCTCCCCAACCTGAGGAGCAAAGTCCACCGTTGCTTCCCGGAAAACTACCCTGGCAATTTGCCGTTCTGGATCTAAGAGCACAAACCCAACCCCATAATGACGGGCTATTTTCCGTGCAGTCTCTACTGGTTCGGTGGGTAAGACAAAGTCCAGATCTAAATATTCCTGCTCAGTGGAACCCGAAAGAAAAGCATTCCGCACCGCACCTCCCACCAAATAAGCTGTTTCTGGTAGCCACTCCAAACCAAAAGGCCAATTTTGAGGCGATAAACTAGAAAAAGGCATCTTCAACCAAGAAAGGGAATAATAGGTATATGTGTATTTGTATAAACTGCTACTTTGTAGACCGCTGTGAAACCTATCATGCAGTAGAAACTCAGCACCAACAACCCCACTTGACGGACAACCCTGATTTTGAACCTCTCGAACCCACTATCAATGTGAATATCCGTCCCCAACAAGACCATATCGAAATGGAGTGGGACGTGGTGGGTTGTGAAAGTTTCCTGAAAGAAGATGGGAAATGGGCCAAACTGCGACCAGGAGAAGCAATCCCCACCTAAACACCTATCATGATAGGGTACCAAATGTTGCCCAAATTGCCCAACCTACGAACTTCCTCTCTTATCTTTCTCTGTGTCCTCTGCGCCTCTGTGGTTTCATCAAAGAAGCACTTACCATGACAGATCCGTCCGGACGCGCACTCTTCGCGGAGCCGCCGAGTAGCCCGAAGCGGAGAGGCAGCAAATACCCATGGTACCTATTGACAGTCTAACCTGGATTGTGTTAATATGTCAATATTAGTAAACCTTTGTAAAGGTTGAGCTGAATGTCATTAGAGCTTTTCTCATTAGATAACATCCAGGAAATAGCACGTCAATACGGATATTGGGCTGTATTTTTGGGAATAGCTCTAGAAAATACAGGAATACCTCTACCTGGGGAAACAATCACTGTGGTGGGGGGTTTTTTTGCAGGTAGCGGCGAGTTAAAATATTGGTTAGTGTTGGGTAGCGCCATTTCTGGTGCGGTTCTGGGGGATAATTTTGGTTACTGGATTGGTAGAATGGGGGGTTGGCCATTTTTACTCAAAGTAGGAAGCATTTTTCGAATTCAGGAGAAACAATTAGAAGAAGGGAGAAATAAATTTAAAAAGAACGCTGAATCAGCAGTGTTTTTTGGTCGCTTTATCGCCCTCTTGCGGATTTTTGCCGGTCCCATGGCGGGAGTTTCTGAAATGCCCTATGGTCGATTTTTAGTTTGCAATTTCAGCGGTGCTGCTGTGTGGGCATTCATAATGGTAAGTATATCATTTTTTCTCGGCAAATTGGTTCCTTTATCCCAAATAGTCCATTGGATCAGTCAATTTGGTGTTGTTCTTCTTGTTTTAATCATCCTTTGGTTTGTCTTTACCACCTGGTGGCAATCTCAATCAGTGACCAGTGACCAGTGACCAGTGACCAGGGTATTCGTAGGATGGGCAATGGGTATAAAGTTTAGTCTCTTATAACGAGAGTAAATTACTGATTGCCCACCAAACCCCTCTCTTCCAATGCCCTATTTTACCTTTGTAGGTTGGGTAGAAGGTCGTGAAACCCAACGAAGCATTGCCAATGTTGGGTTTCGTCCCTCAACCCAACCTACTAATACGAGAACGGTGCGTTCGCAACGCACCCTACATCTACATCTGGGTATAAAATATTCACAATTAATAGTTATATGAGCGAATCTATTTTATTTACACAGCAAGCTTTAAAATGTCCTGCCTTTTTAAAAGGAATACGTATCAAAGAATTGCCAGCGACTTCAGACAGTGATAGTAATCAACAAACTTTTGATTGTTCTTTTGAGATTGATTTGGATATATTTTCTGATAAAAGTTTGGACTTTTTTACAAGCTTTGCAAACACTAAGCTTCCACAAGTGCAAGAGGAAAAAGAACATTTTATTTTCAGTATTATTTCTATTTTCATTCAGGAAATGATCAATGTATCGCCGGATATTTATAATTTTTCTTTAAATGGCTATTATAGAGGATTAGAATTCTATAGCATCGAGACATTTCCTGAAGATTTGACAACAATTAGGAAGAATATAAAAGAGTATTTTGCCCAAATGGAATGTCTCTATGCACAGAGTCTTATTGACGAAGGACATTGGTACGAAGGGTTAGATTTGCTCGAAAAAAGCCTAGCAATTTTTCGCCAAATAGACAACCTAGAATGGCGAGCAGATACAATTTACCACATTGCTCGCACCCACCACCTCATGCTCAACCTCGACAAAGCTCGCATGTATTATCGGGATGCTCGGCGCTTATACCAACATATCGGTGAAGAACCCGGTATAGCTGCCTGTCATACCGGGTTAGGTAGACTAATGCTGAGACTTGGCTTTGTAGATGATGCTTTGGCAGAATTAAATCAAG
>JACONB010000316.1 GCA_014323965.1 Prochloron sp. SP5CPC1
CATTGGGAAAATTCAATAATTTATCGAGATTAAAATCCATTTCGTAAATCCTCAAACGGTAACACTGTATACATTTTACACCAAAAACCCAGGAGAGCCGCCATTAAAGAGTACAATGGGGTTGTTGGCAATTCTCAGAATTCACAAATGGCGGGCCTTTTATGATTGAGGCAATTAATCTGACTAAAAAATATGAGGAAGTTACCGCAGTTGACCATGTTTCCTTTCAGGTTGCTGAAGGGGAGACTTTGGGTTTGATAGGAACCAGTGGCTGCGGGAAAACCACTACTCTCAAAATGCTCAATCGTCTCCTGGAACCATCTTCGGGGCGCATTTTGGTGCAGGGAAAGGATATTCGCAAAGATAAACCAGAAAGACTCCGTCAAGGTATCGGTTATGTTATTCAGAATGGGGGACTTTTCCCCCATTATACCGTCGCTGAGAATATCGCTGTGGTACCTCGTTTATTAAAGTGGAAAGAAAAGCGGATCTCTGGGAGCACCCATAAGTTGTTGGAAATGGTTGGACTGCCACCGTCCGAATTTTCTCAACGCTATCCTCAGGAACTCAGTGGGGGGCAACAACAACGGGTGGGGTTAGCCCGTGCTCTGGCTGCTGATCCACCTATTGTTTTATTAGATGAACCCTTCGGAGCGCTGGATCAGATTACTCGGGGGCAAATTCAGCAAGAATTTAAGCAGTTGGAAAGTTGGCTGAAGAAAACTATGGTGTTGGTGACTCACGATGTGTTTGAAGCTGTGACTCTTTGCGATCGCATTTGCTTGATGAATCAGGGGAGAATAGAACAAATTGGTACCCCTAAAGAGTTAATATTTCAACCCCATAACGATTTTGTGCGAAATTTTTTTAGTTCTAATTTATTTCAGTTGGAGTTACATGTTACCTGTCTGGAGGATCTTATTCCTTGGCTGGAAAACCTTTCTCCTAGGGAAGGCTGCGATACTTTATTTAAGGTTAAAAAAAGTTTATTAAGTATCTTGCAACATAAAAATATGGGGCAAAATGGAATAGGTATTGGCGATCGCCATGGCCACAGGATTCTGACCACCAATTGTGAAAACCTGCTGAGTGCCTTTTATCAGTACAAAAAATCTATCTTAAATTAAAATTATGAGTTTGTGGGAGTTTTTTACAAGTAATATAAGGGAAATTTTCGACCAAACGGTACAACACATAGGTTTAACGGTTATTTCCCTGGCTATTGCAGTAACAGTAGGGGTGTTGGTGGGGGTTGTTTTAACCCGTTATCCACGATTTTCGACCCAAGTTATTGGGACAGTAGGTGTTATTCAAACTATTCCCAGTGTTGCCCTTTTGGGTTTTCTCTTACCCCTGCTGGGAATCGGGGTTACTCCTGCTATTATCGCTTTATTTTTATACGCACTGCTCCCTATCGTCCGCAATACTTATACTGGGATAGAAGAGGTAGATGGTTCTATTAAAGAAGCAGCTAAAGGTATGGGGATGCCAGATTTGCAAATTTTGTTTAAAGTGGAGTTACCTTTAGCGATTCCCGTTATTTTTGCTGGCATTCGCACTGCTGCTGTTACTACTGTGGGAGTTGCCACCCTGTCTGCTTTAATTGCTTCTGGGGGTTTGGGAGAGTTTATTTTTCGCGGCATTGCCCTCAATAATGTGAATATGATGTTAGCAGGTGCAATTCTGGTGGTAGAAATTGTCAGCAGCAATCCCCGAGATGATTATGTGATTAAACGTAATGAATACGAAGTAGCGCAAATTGCCGAGTATTGGATAGTAGACGCGAAAAAGAAACGAGTGAGGGTGTTTACTAATCCTAGGAATGAAGAGGGATATGGTTTTGTAGATTTTACCGAAGATACGTCCATTGTTTCCAGTCAATTTAAGAAGCTAGTTTTATCGGTGAAGGAACTGCTGGATCCTCCCCTAGTGGAGGAATTAATTAAAGAAGAACAATTGCGAAGCAACCGCCCTTGGCGTCCCACAATCAAAACCTGGGAACAACGAGCTGAAACTTGGAAACAACGGGCTGAAAAGTTAGCCCAGCGTTTACTAGAAATGGGAATTAACCCGGAAGATTAAAATTTCGGTAGCTTCTCTATAACCACACCTCTGTCAAATCTAACACAAAACCAGGCAAAACCGATTCCCCGGAAACACTGCTAGGTTCCTTTAACACCTCAACCTCTGCTTGAGGGCGATAAATTTCAACAGCCTTATTTTTCCGGTCAATCAAAAACCCCAAACTACTACCATTGCTCATATATTCTTTCATTTTCTCCTGCAAGGGTTTCAGGTTATCTGAGGAAGAACGTAACTCCACCACAAAATCAGGACATATGGGGGCAAAACCCTCCTGTTGTTCTGGGGTGAGGCTATTCCATCGTTCCTGACTTACCCAAGCAGCGTCGGGAGAACGAGTGGCTCCATTGGGTAAATGAAAACCGGTGGAAGAATTAAAGGCAAAACCCCGACGAGTCTCACGGTTCCACAACCAAAGTTGTCCTTCAATGTCCAAATTGCGATTTCCCGTAATACTTCCTGTGGGAGGCATAAAAATCAATTCTCCTGCTGCACTGCGCTCCAAACGGGAATCTCGATTAGCTCTAGCCAGTTCTTGAAATTGCTCATGGGTTATTCTGAATGTGCTGGGAATGGTTAAATTCATCATCGCAACCCCTCAATCACTTCCAAATCAAGTCCTGTAACTTTGGCAATTTCCTCAGTTCCTATTAAATTTAGTAGTTGACGGGCGATCGCCAACTTCTCCTCTTCACGACCTTCCTGCAAGGCTAATCGCACCGCTGCCTCTTGGTCGGCAAAAAACAGTTCCTCTCGTTCCAACTCTTCTAATTCTTCTACACTCAAATTAGCCCGGTTCGCAATTTCAAACGCCTGTTTTACCTGGGATACAGCCGCCATGGGTTCTGGTATTTCGTCTAATAGGGGGGCTTCCCTCATAAAATAGAGCCAGCGATCCACCAAACTCTCTATTTCCGCCAACTCTTTA
>JACONB010000317.1:0-1326 GCA_014323965.1 Prochloron sp. SP5CPC1
TTGACTCTGACCATCATCAATTTCGGATTTGCAGCAAACAGTTAGCTGAGATTCTTCAACCACTGGGTAAGTCAGGTGATAAATACATCCCAAGAGAGTTTTTGAATCTATCACGGCGACAGTCATTGATTTTGTTTAATGCTCTGATGCTGGGGGATGGATCCCAAAGAGGAGATAATTACGCCTACTACTCAAAGTCAAAACAACTGGCTGACGACGTACAGGAGTTAGCAATGCGTTGTGGCTATGCAGCCTCAGTAGTTTCTCATGCTGTCGGCAGGGATCTTTATCGTGTTAATATCAGACCTGCTAAAGATGCTCATCTTGTTACTCCTGAGTCTATTCGCTACGGGGGGAATGTCTATTGCGTCAACGTTCGTAACCATGTAATCTGTGTACGTCGTAACGGAAGGGCGGCATTTTGCGGACAATGTTACGACGAAGGCAAGCGAATAGCAGAAACTCTCTCTTTTGATTACCATCGACAGAATAAGGTAGATATTCGGGTAGCTCGGATTTTCAATAGTTTAACTGGAGACCAAAAAGTCATCTACTATCAGGGCGATACCCTCTATTACGAATCTTTTGCTGCCTGTTACGATCGCATCGCTGGGGATATCTCTCAAGTTTCCGTACCTTGTTTCGACAAGAACTCCCAATATGTCATTAAACCAATTTCCGCTATTTGGAAACACAAAGTCCAGAAAAAAGGCTATACTATTACTACCACCTGGGGGAAAAAGGTTAAAATTACCGAAGACCACAGTCTCTTTACCAGGGATGAAAATGGCTCCCCTAAAGCGGTATTTGGAAAAGACCTGAAAATCGGTGATTTGGTAGCATCTCCTCACTATCTCCCCTTCATAGATAAACCCTTAGCAAGTTTCTTCATCACAGATAAAATTTCCCCAGAGACTGTCTCTATCGTACCACAAGATGTGGTACCGTACCTAGAGCAGTATAGAGATGAAATCCGCAATTACTTAACAAAAACACAACAGCCTTATAGTATAATCAAGGAATACGAAGCAACCAACAGTATCCCCCTGAAACTCTGGCAATACCTGGGTTTACCTCTCACAGACAAAGAAAAAATTAAGACATTGAGTTCCGGACAAATAATCAATAACTTTATTGATAATATCAATGAGTTATTGTGGTTTTTAGGGTATTATCTAGCTGTAGGAGATGGCAAATCGGAAGATAGGACGCCAAAGGCGGTTGCTTCGCAATTAGTTTTGAGCACCAAATATCAGGAAAAGCTGCTGCAAATAACCCAGGATTTATTTGGATTTAACGCTAAAATTGATACTTCCGGGAAACAGG
>JACONB010000317.1:1437-4429 GCA_014323965.1 Prochloron sp. SP5CPC1
TTATCAATGGTTTGGGGTTTGGAACCACAGAGAAAGATATTCCCAACTGGATTTTGCAGCTGCCGAAAGAGCAGTTAGTATACTTCCTGCAAGGATTTTGGGAACGTAGTCACGACAAATGTACTACAAATACTGTTTCCCACCTCCAGTTTTATAGTGACAGTCAGTTGATTATGGAAAAGTTGGTGCTAATTTTGGCCAAGTTTGGTATTGTGGGTAGTGTTTCCCAAGAAGAAAAGTACTCCAAAATAACTGTAGAAGGATTAGAGAATAATGGTATTCTGAATTTAGGGAAAACTAAGCAAAAATTAGCAGCACCAACCACAGGTAATATTGCCTGGGCAAAAGTTGAAAGTATTGCCGAATTTGAGCTAGATGATTATGTCTATGATTTTTCAGTCCCAGAGTATGAGAACTTTGTTGGGGGAACTTATTGCCTTGCCCTGCACAACACCTACGGACCCAGAATGTTAGAACATGACGGTCGAGTAGTGAGTAACTTCATCACACAAGCCTTGCGAGGCAACCCTTTAACTGTCTACGGGAAGGGAAAGCAAACTCGCAGTTTCTGCTATGTGAGTGACTTAGTAGAAGGGTTAATGAGACTAATGAACGGGGATTATATCGGTCCTGTAAATCTCGGTAATCCTGGGGAATATACCATTCTCCAATTGGCAGAAACGATTCAAGCTATGGTTAATCCTCAGGGAAAATTAATATTTAAACCCCTCCCACAAGACGATCCACAACAGCGACAACCGGATATTACCAAAGCCAAAACATTGCTAGGTTGGGAACCCACTGTAGACTTAAAGGAAGGGTTACAATTGACTATAGAAGATTTTCGCAGTCGGATAGAATCGGAATAATTGGAAGAGAAGAGGATTGAATTAATGCGTGTTTGTGTAATTGGGACTGGATATGTTGGTTTAGTGACAGGTGTTTGTCTTGCTCACATTGGACATGATGTTATTTGCATTGACAATAATGAAGAAAAGGTCAAGTTAATGAAATCGGGACAGTCTCCCATCTACGAACCCGGTTTATCGGAGTTGATGCAGTCTTCCGTTTCCTCAGGACGACTCACATTTAGTACTGATTTAGGAGCAGGGATCCAACATGGGGAAATTCTCTTTATTGCCGTAGGTACCCCAGCTTTACCCACAGGAGAAAGCGACACTCGTTATGTAGAAGCAGTGGCTCGGGGTATTGGTGCTCATTTAAATGGGGGTTATAAAGTAATTGTGAATAAGTCTACCGTCCCCATCGGTTCTGGGGATTGGGTGCAAATGATTGTCCTGGATGGGGTAACACAACGGGAACAGTCTTTGGAGGTGGCATTTGACGTAGTGAGTAACCCGGAATTTCTGCGGGAAGGTTCCGCAGTACATGATACCTTTAACCCAGATCGGATTGTCTTGGGAAGTAATAGTGAGAAGGCCATCGCCATGATGGAGGAATTATACGCTCCTATTGTGGAACGAAACTATAGCCAAGACAAGTCTTTACCCCCAGTACCCGTGTTAGTGACAGACTTGAACTCAGCAGAAATGGTTAAATATGCAGCCAATGCGTTCCTAGCAACTAAAATTAGTTTTATTAATGAAATTGCCAATATTTGCGATCGCGTCGGTGCTGACGTCAACCAAGTTGCTAAGGGTATTGGTTTGGACTCCCGGATTGGCAGCAAGTTTTTGGAAGCGGGGATTGGTTGGGGAGGCTCTTGTTTTCCCAAAGATGTGTTAGCTTTAATTCACACTGCTGAAGACTACGGTTATGAGACAGAGTTGTTGCAAGCAGCAGTGAAGGTGAATAAACGACAGCGTTACCTTGTAATTGAGAAATTGCAGCAGGAACTAAAAATTCTCAAAGGAAAAACCATCGGTTTACTGGGTTTAACCTTTAAACCAAATACAGACGACATGAGAGACGCACCCTCTTTGAATATAATTGAAGAATTGAACAGACTGGGAGCAAAAGTAAAAGCTTACGATCCCATTGTATCTCAAACTGGAATTAGTCATGGTTTATCCGGGGTGATTATTGAAACCAACCCAGAAATGCTCGCTGATGGTTGTGATGCCCTAGTATTGGTGACAGACTGGCAAGAATTTCTTAAATTAGACTACGATAAAATGGCCAAGACTATGCATCATGCCATCATAATTGACGGTAGGAACTTCCTGGAGCGAGAGGTATTGGAAAAAGCTGGTTTCCGTTTCGTCGGTATTGGTTGTTAATTATCAGTGGGTGAGGAAAAGAGCCCCTAACCTCATTTAAGTTTCTGTCCAGTTACCATTATTACATTTAACAGTCAGATAGGTAAAATGGTGCGTTGACAACGCTACATTAACTTAGTACCGCAAATTTTGCAATAATTAGCGTCTTCTTCATGAAGAGACAAACCACATTTGGTACAAACTATTGTAACACGATTCGCGGTTTTCACTAATTGTTTCACCAAATCCCCCACTTGCCAGGGAATGGTCGTTACCCCTGTTATTATCATCAATAAAGTGAGAATGCGACCACCTTTTGATAGGGGGGTAATATCACCAAAACCTACCGTTGTCATAGTTACAATAGAAAAATAAAGGGCGTCAAAAAAATTTTCCAACCCTGCCTGATTAGCCTCATGCTCTACGAGATAAATTAACCCAGAATAAATAAAGACAATACTATATAATGTTAAGAATATTCTCGCAAAAATCACTCCGTCAGCAGTACTGATTTGGAAAATCGCAACTTCAAAAGACCACAGGCGAATGAGACGTAAAATCCGAAACCAACGCAAAATGCGGAGGAAACGAGTATCTACTATTCCTAAGAAAAGAGGAATAATCGCCATTAAATCTATCAAAGAGAAAAAGCTAAACAAGAACTTTAACCTGTCCTCAGCACACCACAATCTGAGACAATATTCTAAGGTAAAAATTATCATAATACCTAAATCTATAGCCTTAAATATAGGTATAATATCATCAGATATGGG
>JACONB010000318.1 GCA_014323965.1 Prochloron sp. SP5CPC1
CAGTTATCTCCAGTGTAGCTGCTGATGAAAAAGGACAGCCCCACAATATCAATGCAGATACAGTTGCCGGAGAACTAGCAGCAGCTCTGAGAGCAGAAAAACTCATATTGCTTACCGATACACCGGGAATTCTCCTAGACTACAAAGACCCCTCTACCTTAATACCCAAGCTAGATATTAAGGGAGTTAGAGAACTTATTAGCAAGGGAATTGTTGCTGGTGGTATGATTCCCAAAGTTGATTGCTGCATTAGCAGTCTAGCTCAAGGGGTAGGTGCTGCTCATATTATCGACGGTGGCATTCCCCACGCTCTGCTGTTGGAAATTTTGACAGATAAAGGAATTGGCTCGATGATTGAAGCATAATCAATTCTTTTATTAATTTATTTAAGCAAATAAACAATAAAAGAAGTGGATACATTCGAGGGAACAAAATTTAAAATTGAGTATGAGCTAGGGAAAAAAGCCCTGGAGGAGGGGAAATATAGTTTAAGCGTCCAGCATTTAGAGGCTGCTAGTAAACTCATAACCGGATATTCTCCCCAGTGCGACTCAGTAAAGATTTGGCTCGTAACTGCATATCAAGCTGCGGGAATGTTACCAGAAGCCATCGCCCTTTGTCGAGAGTTAGCTACCAATTCTAACCTAGAAACTCGCAAACAAGCCAAACACCTACTCTATATTATGGAAGCCCCCCAACTTAATCGACCCAAGGAGTGGATGACGGAAATTCCAGACCTGACGGCAATGTCAGAGAGTGACTCTCAATACCTTGGTAGTAATAGTAGCAAATCTAATCCCAGTACCAGGATAGAAGAGGTGGATTTAAAGGAAGTCAATAGGTCAGACAATCAATTTATTTGGGTAGCATTGTTGGGTATTATTATTATATTAGGGGGTTTTATTTGGTTTGGTTAAGGGGTTTCACCCTGAGGCGCAGACGGCGCCCAGAGGTACTCCACGCCTGCGCTCTATAACTAAGCTCCTACAGCTTCCTTAGCAGCGTACATCACCTCAAGGGTAATCTGCCCTACTTGGCGCTCACGAGCAAACTTTTCGGTATTCCGCTTCACCTTACCCCGCACAAAACCGGGAATCTTGTTCAACTCAGTTTGAGCTTCTTTGCTCCAACTTAAGTCAGAATCAGCAGAAATACCCTTGTGAATTACTTCCTTGGTATCGTGTCCCCCGAAGATTTCTAAAAGGTGATCTTCCATACCTAAGGTAAAGGAATTGTACACCAAATCCGCAATCTGATTTGTTCCTTCGTAACCTAAGAAAGGCTTATAACCGATAGGGAAGTTTTGAATGTGAATCGGAGCTGCAATAACACCGCAGGGGATATTTAACCGCTTACCCACATGACGTTCCATTTGGGTACCAAATATGGCAGCAGGTTCAACTCGAGCGATGGCATCCCCAATTTCCCCATTATCGTCGCTAATGAGTACTTCCTCGCAATACTCGCTTACTTGCTCTTTGAACCATTCCCCATCATATTTGCAATAAGTCCCCGCCCAAACTACGTGAATACCCATTTCCCGGGCGAGAATCTTAGTCATAGCAGCAGCGTGGGTATTATCCCCAAACACCACTGCTTTTTTCCCGGTCAAGTTCTGACAGTCGATGGAGCGGGAGAACCAAGCCGCTTGAGAAACATGGAGGGTTTGGTTGTCAATGTACTCTTCATAGTTGACATCTGCCCCAAGACCTATGAGGATTGCCTGAATCTTGCGGATGCAGCGAGCAGTTTCCACCACCCCCATAGGAGTAATGTCTACATAGGGTATCCCACACTCTTTTTCTAAGTAATGGGCAGCCATGAGACCAGTTTCCCGATAGGGAACTAGGTTAAACCAAGCCCGGGGCAAGTTCTTGAGGTTCTCAACGTGAGCAGCCTCCGGAATGACCTCATTTACTTCAATGCCCAGATCCGCCATTAGTCGCTTCAGTTCCGTGCAGTCGTGCTGATGGTGGAAACCGAGGGTGGAAGTACCGATAATGTTGACGCTGGGCTTTTCTGTCTTGTTTTCTGGCAGATTTCCTTTCTTGCGGGCTTTGTTAATGTAGAATTGGACGATTTGATCCAGAGTGCGATCGGCAGCTTGTAATTCGTTCACCCGATAGTGGTTCACGTCTGCCAGCATCACATCTCCCTTCGCATCCATTTGAGCGCGATGGACGAAGTTTTCTAAGTCTTCTTGGAGGATACTAGAAGTGCAGGTAGGAGTTAGGACAATCAAATCCGGTCTTTCTTCGAGATCCTTACGGGTAATGTTATCTACTACTTTTTCTTGGGAACCCCGAGCGAGAACGTTCCGATCCACCACACTGGTAGTTACTGGGGTAAAATCCCTCTCCCGCTCCAACATAGAGCGCATAACGTTAAAGTAGTCGTCCCCCAAAGGAGCGTGCATAATGGCGTGGACATTTTTAAAAGAACTAGCTATGCGGAGGGTGCCGATGTGAGCGGGACCAGCGTACATCCAGTAGGCTAATTTCATATAACAATATCTCCAAGGTAAGTGCTTTTGATTGTCTCAGACTGAGTGCTTCTTTGCTCAAAGGTTTCCGATGAAATGATAGATGGGGGAAATAGCTGTAATCCAGTCTCTGATTATTATGCAACTGTTTACTTGAACAATAAAAATGTTGTTGAAGGCAATAAATCTTAATATTTACCTAGCTTTTTTCCCCGTAGGGTGGGCAATGTGAGGGCTTTTGGTATCTAATAGGTCAGAGTAAATTTCTTATTGCCCACCAATACTGTCGGTGGACAATGAAGGCGATCAATAGACTGCTTAGCTGTATCGTAAGCTCTGATAGAATCTAGTTCTTCTAATTCATCTAACATATGCTGGTACTCCTCCATTCCCAAGAGTACCCCAAGATGATTCCCTTCTGTAAATGCTTCACCCCTTTCCTTTTAACAATTGAGTTTTGCTAAGATTTCCTGAGTTACTAGATCTGGTGGTTG
>JACONB010000319.1:0-2506 GCA_014323965.1 Prochloron sp. SP5CPC1
AGGATGGGAATGTCGGCGGTGCGCTCGTCTCTCCGCAACCGCTGGCAGATGGTAAAGCCATCCACTTTAGGCAGCATCAAGTCGAGAACGATTAGGTCTGGTTGCAATTGCACAGCCAAAGCTTGACCTTTGATACCGTCTTCAGCTGGATTTACGTCATAACCAGCCATCTCCAGATTAATGGAGACTAATTCTGAGATTGCAGAGTCATCGTCAATTACAAGTATTCGAGACATCACTAGATATTCATAATTATAGTCAAATGTTTTCGTTCGCGCAAGATAAGTGAAAAGGAAAATAAGGAATCCTATACTAATTATAAGCATTAATGGAGTTAAACTCTTTGAGCAAATCTGAGTTTAGCTGAACGAGAGCGGGGATTTTTTCCTCTTTCGTCAGTATCAGGGGTAATTGGCTTTTTGGTCAAACAGTGGAGGATATCTGCTTCTCTGAAGCGATGTTTGACAATTCGGTCTTCGAGACTATGAAAGCTAATAATGCCAATTATTCCTCCTGGTTTCAACCAGTAAGGAGCTTGAGAGAGAAAGCGTTCGAGAGACTGAAGTTCAAGATTTACCGCGATGCGAAGGCTCTGAAAAACGCGGGTGGCTGGGTGGATTTTGCCATGGCGATATTTGGGGGGAACGGTAGCGGCGATCGCCTGGGCTAAATCAGTGGTAGTGTGAAAGGGACGCTTTTGGACAATCCGTTTGGCAATTCGCCCAGAAAATCTTTCTTCCCCATATTTGGAGAATATCTCTCTTAATTCTGTTTGGGAAAAATGATTGATAATTGTTGCTGCTGTGAGGGATTGACTTTCATCCATCCGCATGTCTAAACTCCCTGTATGTTTAAAACTAAAACCTCGACAGGGATTGTCCAATTGAGCAGAGGACACTCCTAAATCGGCAATAATGCCATCAAACTCAGAGACTGGCTTAAAGTTAGCAAAATTACCTTGCCAAAAGGAAACCCTGCTTCCATAAGGGGCTAATTTTTCGGTCGCTGCTGCGATCGCCCATTCATCCCTATCGATTGCCGTAACTTTCACTCCAGCATTTGCTGCTAAAATCAAACTACTGTGTCCTCCACTTCCTACGGTAGCATCTTAGCATTATTAGAGTTAATTTATTGTTAGTCATAAATCATCCGTATTTTTTGATTAATCCAGGTGATCCCGCTCTGATTTGCCAATCCGGTTTGATAAAGATTTAACTATAGCAATATTAGGTCTCAAATTGAAAAGAAAAATGAGGCAGTATCCGAGTAATATAGAAATATTATAACCCGCTTTTGAGGACTGAATAAACTGAGAATTGCTATATAATGTATGACCAAGCAACTCTTAGCGATAAGCGTAAAAAATCAGCAACTGTAGGTTGGGCCTAAGGCCCACTGTCGGGGTACGAAACCCAACAGCACTAATCCATGTTGGGTTTCGCTTGCGCTCTACCCAACCTACGATTATTTTAGTCAATTATCCTGCTGTGATATTACTGCGCCCGCAAATAGCCAAATTATTTTTACTCCAACATTATAATATCAGAAAGTGCTTGGGTATTGTTCCCAACCAGCTACAATACTTACACCGATCTGATTCTTGCCATTTGGGGAACATTACCTGACTATGCCAAAACTCGAAACTAGAACAGAACCCATGACCCTGAATATGGGTCCGCACCATCCCTCAATGCACGGCGTTCTCCGCTTGATCGTCACTCTCGATGGAGAAGATGTGATCGATTGCGAACCTGTAATCGGCTATCTGCACCGGGGGATGGAAAAGATTGCTGAGAATCGCACTAACGTCATGTATGTCCCCTATGTCAGTCGCTGGGACTACGCTGCGGGGATGTTCAACGAAGCAATTACCGTCAATGCACCGGAAAAACTAGCAAATATTGAAGTACCGAAACGGGCTCAATACATCCGGGTCATCATGCTAGAACTGAACCGCATTGCAAATCACCT
The DNA here is from genome assembly GCA_014323965.1 of Prochloron sp. SP5CPC1. GTDB lineage: Bacteria > Cyanobacteriota > Cyanobacteriia > Cyanobacteriales > Prochloraceae > Prochloron. The sequence continues at coordinate 1,972 of JACONB010000319.1, forward strand.
GTTGTGGTTGGGACCATTTTTAGCCGACGTGGGTGCTCAGACACCGTTTTTCTATATCTTCCGGGAACGGGAGATGATTTATGACCTCTGGGAAGCGGCGTCTGGAATGCGTTTAATTAATAATAATTACTTTCGTATTGGCGGTGTAGCAGTGGATCTGCCCTATGGTTGGGTGGATAAGTGTGAGGATTTCTGCGATTATTTCGACCCCAAGGTAGACGAATACGAAAAGTTAATTACCAATAATCCTATTTTCCGCCGTCGCGTGGAAGGTGTTGGGACCATTACTAGGGAAGAAGCCATTAACTGGAGTCTTTCCGGTCCCATGTTAAGAGCTTCTGGGGTGAAATGGGACTTGCGTAAAGTTGACAGCTATGAGTGTTACGATGATTTCGATTGGGAAGTACATTGGGAAACTGCTGGGGATTGTTTTGCTCGCTATTTAGTGCGCATTCGGGAAATGCGGGAGTCGGTGAAGATTATCCGTCAAGCACTGAAAGGACTGCCGGGTGGTCCTTACGAGAATTTAGAAGCA
>JACONB010000319.1:2544-5452 GCA_014323965.1 Prochloron sp. SP5CPC1
CTACTCAAAGGGGTCAAAGTCGCCGATATCGTGGCAATTTTGGGCAGTATTGACGTGATTATGGGTTCTGTTGACCGCTAATACCTTTTCCGGCCCTACCCCTCACTTTTAAAACTGTTTTGGAATAGATTCGAGGGGTACCTCCAAAGCTTCGTCTGGTTCCATTGGTACTTCTACTGACGACTGTTCTGTAATGGGTTCTAGGGGTACCCCCAAAGCTTCTTCTGGTTCTTGAGTTTCTTGGGTTTTTGTTGATAATGGTGGAGATTCTGGGGTAGTTACTGTTTCGGGTAAGGCTGCCCCTTCTTCTAATCCCGGAAGAGTCAAAGAGGGACAAATTTGCTGATTATAGGCAAAATCAACACTTACTCGATAAGCTTTGGACTGCGGAATGTCATAATCGAATCTTCGAGTTAAAATGTCTTCCCTTGCTTGTTGATTAAAAATTCCATAACCTCCACTTCTGATTAAATCCAATTCTCTAATTTGCCCTTTTCCATTGACTAAAACTCCGTAAACAGTAGTGCCTTCTAACTTAAGGGGACAAGCATCTAGGGGATAATTCCCTTCAATACTCAGATCTTCAGCTTCTACAATTTCAATCTTTGCCAACCAATTGATGTAATTTTCCTGTTCTTCGGACGAAGTAGTATTGGTGAGGTCTAGAGTGAGATTGTTTGCCCTTGCTAAAATATCGGCCCACAAATTTTCCAGGTTAGGAGGAAGATCGGTATTGTCAGATGAATTGGAAGGAGTTGGAGTTGGATTGGGAGTTGGATTTGGATTAGGATTAGGTAGAATCACAATTTCGGGGGCAGTGGTCCTCTCTTGCGGTAATTGACTGGAGAGAAAATCTTCCGGCTTGATCGTTTCCCCTGTAATTGAAGGGGGTGGGTAGTTATTGATATCCGCCGGACTCCGGCGCTCAGCTCTGATGCGAGGATCAATTATCACACCTTCCGATGAGCTGCTCTGTCTTGCCAATTTCTTCTTTCTTTCCTCCCTGTCTGATCCGGATGGGGCAATGGGAGGATTTGCGCCAGTTGGGATTTTTCTCGACTGTTGGGCCCCGTACTGGGCTGGAGGTGATTTTTTCTTGTGGTCGGGCAGAGATAAAATTTGCTGTACGCTCCCGTTCGTGGGAGGTGGCGGTACGACAGCCGATGACACCCTATTGAAGGAAGTTGGTCGTGGGACCGTATCGAACAGTAGGGGCGAAGGTTGTGCCCGTACAGTCTCTTGTGTTTTGGGAACAGTGGGAACCTTGGGATAGGATTGAGAGAGGTTGGGGAGACGGTTTTGCTCAATGGATATCAGACGCACCGTTCTCTGAGGTCTTCTTTTTTCTGGTGACTGTATAAGGGTAACATCTGGAAAAGCAATTGCTACCAGACCGTGAATGCCCATGGACGCTAGCACTGCTATAGTTGTTGGTCTCATTTGTTTGTAGGGGTTTGCTAAACATAGTTAGTATCTATTTCATTTTAATCCCTCATTTGGACTGGCATTACCAAATAAGTCATTTTGATGCCACCCAATGGGGTGAAAATCACTGGGCGATCGCCTTCATTTAGTTGCATTTTAATTTCATTAGCAGGGAGGGCTCTCAATCCATCCATCAAGTATTTGATATTAAAGGCAATTTCTATACTTTCTCCAACGATCTGTGCTGACATTGACTGTTTTGCACTGCCCACGTCTTGAGTCTCTACAGAAAGGTTCAGTTCCTGCTTATCGCTATCGAGAGAAAATTTAACCGTATTATTCTTTTGGTCTGCCAGCACTGCTACTAATTCTAAACCTTTGAGCAATTCCTTGCGATCTAAGGAAATCTGGCGAGAAAATTCCTGGGGAATCAAGCGGCGATAATCGGGATATTGTCCTTCTAATTTTTGACTTCTCAAGTGGCGAGTGTCTAAGTCAAATACTACTTGACCTTCGTCTACTTTTAATTGAATGGACGGGCTTTCTTTCGGACTACCCAGCATTTGTTTTAATTCTCGCAGCGCTCTTGCTGGAATCGTCACTTCAAAGTCTTCCCTCCCCCCCGACCCACCCCCTCGGTCCCCCTCCCGGGAGGGGGAAGGGGGTGGGTCACTCTCAGTCTCCACTGACCTTTCTTCAACTTCGGACACTGGGGTTTGCACTACTGCCAAGCGATGAGAATCAGTTGCGGCAAATTCCAATCCTGCTTCAGTTCTAGTTAAATGTACCCCTGTCAAAACTTGCTTAGTTTCGTCAGTGCTAGCAGCAAATAAAACCCCTCTCAGTCCATCAGTTAAAGCCGAAACGGGCAATACAAGGTATTCTGAGGCTTCAACTGGGGGGAATTCCGGGTATTCTTCTACGTTTTTCTCTTGATTAATCTTAAACCGCCCAGAGGCAGAAATCAAAGTTGCCCGTTCATCTTCCAGTGCTTCTGGATCCGGTTTGTCCGAGATGGTAATTTCTGATTCTGGCAGCCGGGAAACAATGTCATTGAGAAGTTTAGCAGGCAGGGCAAGGGTACCGCTTTCTATAACTGTCGCACTAAAGCTAGTGCAAATACCGAGGCTGAGATCAAAACCAGTTAAGTCTAGCCGTCCTTTTTCTTCATCTGCTTCTAACAAGACATTGGCTAGGATTGGATGGGTTGGACGAGAAGGAACCGCCCGACTAACTAAAGATAGATTGGATGAGAGTGTACTTTGAGTGCAAACTACTTTCATGAAAAAAAGGTCAAAGGTGTAAAAATGAATTATACTCTATTATAATAGAGAGTTTGTCTAACAACTCAGAAAAATGGAATAAACTAGGTACAAGCTAAAGGGTTATATAACCTTTAATTACATTATAATGACTGAGGCACCAGAGGTAATTGCCATAGACTTAGGGGGAACCGCGATCAAACTGGGACGGTTTTTACAAG
>JACONB010000320.1 GCA_014323965.1 Prochloron sp. SP5CPC1
ACCCGAACGCTCCTTTTATTATAACACACCCCGGCGTCGTCATTCATCTCACACCAAATCGAAGATTATGGTGTGAGCCTTCTGCCGACATTAGGTAAAAGCGAAGGAACCTGGTTTTCCCAGCGAACTGTCCATCACTTTGACTGCGTTAAGAATGAGTCGGGAGAATCGAATATCATTGTTGAAGTTTTGATGGCAGATGATCCGAGAGTGATTGATGTCTGCCAAGGGCAAAATGTAGACCCAGCTCTAGCTAAGGGGGGTGCTACCTTCCAATGGCAGCATAATCTGGATGATCCCAATCCTAACCCCGATTGGGCAGCAATTCTGGTGGATATTCCCAACCCACAAAACAGTCAGACTGGGAAATTTCTGCGCAACAAAGGTTATGTGGAAGGCATTCCCGTAGTCTGTCATTACCATTTTGCTGCCGATGGAACCTTGACAATTCAGACGGAATATGAAAAGAATCAGGGACAAGAACGCTGTTGGTTTGTCACGGATGATTTTCGCGTCCGGGTCAGCACTGTCAAAATGATGAATGGTGTCAACCTCATGACTTATTGCTCGGAACGCCGCTGTATTTCTCAAGAAAAACTGCAAGAAATGATTCAACTCAATCGTGGAAGAGCCTTTGCATAAATATTTCATGCTATAAATTAGTATTATTTAGTATAATAAAATACTTATTTATGTTTCACGCAGAGACGCAGAGGCTCAGAGAGACGAGACGGAGAAAGATTTTTCGGCTTTATCTTAAATCATCCCACAACGGCAGCAACGCCCAATCAAGGCACAAATTCCTTAATAATAAGATAGCGGTTCATTCAAGTTTAATGAGAATTGACCAATAACAATATGGTAACTGAAGATTTATACTCACAACTAAAAAATAAAAATCCCCGACTGCGGGAAAGAGCGATGGGTCAAATTGCTGATGAGCGTACTGAGGAGACCATTCCTCAGTTGATGGCAATTCTGGATTCGGAAGACGTGGTTTATCGACGAGCAGCAGTGCAAACCCTGGGTTGGATTGGGCTTGACTCGGTTCCGTCCTTAGTAGAGCAGTTAATCAATAGTGAAAATGAGACAGTACGGGCTAGTTGTGCAAAAGCACTGGCTGCGATCGCCCTTAATTTCCCGGAAGATTCTTTTCCCCCCTCAGCTCTGAAAGCCCTGAAAGTAGCCCTGACAGACGAGAATCCGGTGGTGAAAATCTCCGCTGTAGGCGCTCTCGGTACTGTTGGACCGCCAGCTTTCGAGATTCTTGCAGAAGCACTCAAAATAGACGATCTGGCTCTCCAAGTTGCTTTAATCAATGCTCTAGGTTCCCTGGGGGATGAGCGGGGAATGTCTTTACTAGGGGCGATCGCGGCAGATGAATCAGCAGATCCCTACCTAATTGAATCAGCAAAAAGTGCTTTATCCCGTCTGGAGCAAGTAATTAACTATGGGAAAGCAGGTCCGAGCCACTAACTGTTTATGTTGTTGGGATGAATAATAGTAACGCCTTCCATTGCTACAAAATCTTTTGGATTTAAAGTTAGAATATGAGTAATATTATGAGTTAACATTATTGCTTGTATTCGTAGATCGTGAGCTCGCTTACCTAAAATTTTGTGACTTGCAACAAGACTCAACCACTGAGGGAATATTGCTGGTGTTTCTTCTAACCACTCAAATTGATCTCTCAACATTTGTACTGCTTGTTGAGTTTGTTCCGCTGTCCATCCTAATCCATTGACAGTAATAGGGCGAGTGGCTACTACCCAAAATTCAAGTATAACTTGAGATGTAATAAAGCATTGACCATCTTTGTAATAATATTTGTGAAATGGCATTGTTGATCGGGTCGTACTCAGACGAGTAGATATCAGTAAATCTTAGAATAATATTGGTATCTAATAAATAATTTGTCATCTGTCCTAAGCATCATAAATATTTTTACGATGCAATGCTTCCGCAGGCAAGCTAACACTACTTTTAGGGAATTGAGCAACCCATTGACGAAATTTATCTGCTTTTTCCATAGGTGTTAAATGTTTACGAGTTGCTGTCTGGACTTGTCTATCATGGAGCTTGGATTGAAAGAGTTTTTGTTCTTCAGGTGATAAGTTTAATACCACTTCCGCTAGGGAGTTGACCAGTTGTATATTCATGAGTTTATATCGGATTTACGCTAGTTACATAGAAGTACAACTCAATTTTCAATCCCACATGGGATGTAAATTCAACAGAAAACCCGGTAACACCTCCTCACCAGACAACTCAGCCGGATTGGACAACACTGTTACTGCCAATTTCGGTCGATAAATTTCCACTTGTCGTTGCTGCGGATCAATTAACCAGCCCAGTCGAGCACCATTATCCATGTACTCCCTCATTTTAGCTTGCAGGGACTGAAGCCGATCTGAGCTAGACCGTAACTCAACGACAAAATCCGGGCAGATATTAGCAAAAGTTCCTTTTTGTTCTAGAGTAAGTGCCTCCCAACGTTCTCGACTAACCCAAGAGGCATCGGGAGAACGAGTGGCACCATTAGGTAAAATGAAACCAGTGGAGGAGTCAAAGGCTTTACCTAAAATCGCGCCAAGGCGCTAAGGCGCACTGCGTGACGCAATTAAGTTACGACTACGGTATAAACCCCTAGTTTATAAATATCCGCGTTAATCTGCGTTCATCTGCGGTTAGTTTTTTGGTCTGTGCTGTTTAGCCTGAATCATCACCTGTTGCTCTAGTTCATCGGTAAGTTCAATAGTCAGAGTTTTTGCCATTATATACTCCTAGGGGTTTGGTAGGGGTCTGCGGATATGATATTAATCGCGCCAAGGCGCTAAGGCGCACTGCGTGACGCAATTAAGTTACGACTACGGTATAAACCCCTAGTTTATAAATAT
>JACONB010000321.1 GCA_014323965.1 Prochloron sp. SP5CPC1
CCCCCAAACAGATTATTAAATTAGAACTCGCGCAAAGGCGCAAAGGCGCAAAGGAAGGAGCGGTAACCGTGGCGATCGCCCGTTCTGAAGAAGAATATACAGGGAAAAAAGGTAAGCTATATTTAGTAGGTATGGGGCCAGGTTCCTTAGACCAAATGACCCCCGCAGCCCAAACAGCTGTCACAGCAGCGGATGCAGTTATTGGTTATGATTTGTATGTTGACCTCATAGCTCCCCTAAAGCGACCAGGACAAATAATTGAGTCCTTACCTATTACTCAGGAAAGGGAAAGGGCACAAAGGGCGATCGCCTTAGCAGAATGGGGTTTGACGGTAGCAGTGGTTTCTTCAGGAGAGTGTGGTATTTATGGTATGGCGGGGTTGGTATTTGAGGAACTAGAGTCCCGTAACTGGGACGGAAAAACCCCCTCAGTGGAGATATTTCCTGGTATTAGCGCCCTCCAAGCAGCTGCTGGGAGAGTGGGAGCACCCCTTATGCACGATTTCTCTGCCATTAGTTTAAGCGATTTGTTAACTCCTTGGGAAGTAATTAAAAAAAGACTCAAAGCTGCTGCTGTAGGAGACTTTATTATAGCAATTTATAATCCTAAGTCCCGCAAAAGGACTAAACAAATTATAGCAGCTCGGGAGATATTATTGCCCTATCGGCATAAGAATACCCCCGTTGCTTTAGTTCGTTCTGCTTACCGGGAAGAGGAGCAAATTACTATTACTACTTTAGAGCAAATGCTCCAGTTTCCCATTGACATGCTCACTACAGTACTTATTGGCAATTCTACCACCCGCCATTATAGGAATTGGATGATTACTCCCAGAGGCTATAACAGTTAACAGTAGGGTGGGCATTCCCACCATCCGTAGCCGTAGGTTAGATGGTTTGGCGCTGTTGGGTTTCGTTCCTCAACCCAACCTACTGCTAAAAGTTGTAGAGTTTGAGGGTGCATATTAGTTCTATGGATTGAAGGTAAACTGGCTGCGGATAACCATACCAACTTTGTCGTCAAAATTAGAGTTACCTAGTAAGTATAGATGTTCGTAGTCTCAAAAGCAGATCCGATAGAGCAATACTTCTGAAAAGGTTTGCTTGAGAAATTGATTGAGGTGGGCAAACCGTTCAGAAATCTCCTGGTTTTCTAATTCATCGGAGCTGTTGAGTTGTTCACTTAACTCAAAGCACTCAAACCGAAGACCTGCTTGAAATAATGTTTGCTCCATGGCTATATCATGAGTATTGCCTACTGCGTAAATAAGTTTGTAATCATGTATATTATCGTATCCACCGCCATACCAACCATAGGTTTTAATGGGCACAAATTCTTTGAGCATTTGTGCAATTTTAGTTTCAACTTCTGAAGACTCCTCAGGAGGGTAGGTTTGCCTCAAAGCTACACATTTCATTTCATGCTCCGTATAATAACCTGGAGTTTCTTGAGGTACAGTGGCCAAGATGCAAATCCAACGTTGATTCGGTATCGGCTGTTTTGGAAGGGCCAAACGAAAGACGTTTGGGTGGTGGAATGCTAACTTTGACGGCATGAGCCAAAACAATCCCTGGTGTGTGTTAGGCTATGGGAGCGACGTGCCAGTAGGTTGTTAGCTTGTTCAATTTCTTCAGCCTCAGTACCCAAAAGTAACATTTGGTAGCGCTGTAAAGGGGAAAGACGGGGATTTTTCAAAACTTTCTCCCGCACAGAAACATCTGCATCTTTGGCAAGTTGCATCAGAACATCAACAGGCACACCAGGATTTTCACAGTAAATTAACCAAAATTCTCATCAAAATCTCCAAATCCTCAGGTACCCGCAGCAAACCCAAATCTTGCTGAACCAACTGTTGAGCCGGTAAATATCGACCAAATTGCCAAATATCTCCAGTGCTCACTGCACCTACCAAGGGTGTGATATTTTCATCGCCGCGATCAAGCCATTGAAATAAAGCAATAAGTTCCACAGCAAGTTGTGTGAAGCCACGGGTTATATCAGCTTGTTTAGCTTCGATAATCAGCAAATTTTGATTGCGATGTAAATAATAATCAAGTTCTCCTTTGAGGTATGAATTGACTTCGATAGCATATTCCACGTTAAGATCTGCCTCGGTCATGCGAATCAATTCTATTACCACAGGGGCAATCAACAACTCTCGCCTCGCCATTTCACTAGTTAAAGTAACATGAGGCAAAATCGCTTCAATACGCTCTCGTAAATCCAATAAGGTAGGTAACTCACCCTGATAAGAGATTAACCCTAGTTTTGTCCGTTCTAAGCCACACCCCAAGTCTGCTAAAATATCAGCTGGTGCAAATTTGAGTTTAAAATAGTCGGCAAAAGTATAACTTTTATCTACTTTTAATACTTTATAATTACACATGGTGCAGTAGGGTGGGCATTGCCCACCAGTGTTAAATCAGTATCATCGAGAAGCATTGCTCCTAAGCTTGTCCTTCGATTCATTGCTCAAACCCATCAGTCCTTAGAATCATACTGGAGGTGATAAGTTCTTGTAAACTCGATATCAGGAGCTTTTGGTCGCTGTGGTTTGCTTTTCTGGCTTCCAGAGGTATTCTGTTGTGAGGACTGTTGGGAGGACTCTTGTGAGGACTGTACGTTATTTGTATTAGACATGATTGATGAACCAACTCAAAAAAACTACTCTCAGATTATAACACTAACCCATCAGTCCTTATAATCGGCTCTGCGCTTATAAGTTCTTGTAAACTCGATATCGGGAGCTTTTGGTCGCTGTGGTTTGCTTTTCTGGCTTCCAGAGGTATTCTGTTGTGAGGACTGTTGGGAGGACT
>JACONB010000322.1 GCA_014323965.1 Prochloron sp. SP5CPC1
TCAAAGATGCCATCCCCAATATGGGAGTGAAAAAGTCCGACGTAGTCAAAGCAGTTATCGTGCGCACTCGCAAGTCTTTGCGCCGGGAAAGCGGTATGAGCATTCGCTTTGACGACAATGCCGCCGTGATTATCAATGACGATGGGAACCCCAAAGGAACCAGGGTTTTTGGACCAGTAGCCCGAGAATTGCGGGAGAAAAACTTTACCAAAATTGTCTCCCTTGCTCCGGAGGTGATCTAATGGTTAAGGGAAAGAAAACAAATTACAAAATGCATGTGAAAAAAGGCGACCAGGTACAAGTGATTTCCGGTCATGATAAAGGTAAAGTAGGGGAAATATTAAATGCATTGCCCCGTTCAAGCCAGGTAATTGTAAAAGGAGTAAACATCAAAACTAAGCACGTCAAACCCCAGCAAGAAGGAGAGTCAGGTCAAATTACTACCTTCGAGGCTCCAATTCACAGCTCCAATGTGATGCTATATTCGGAAAAAGAGAAAGTGGCTAGTCGCATTTGCTATAGTTTCACCGAAGATGGTCGTAAGGTGCGCATGTTGAAAAAAACGGGAGAAATTATTGATTGATTGGTTGTTTGTTCTTTTGGGGTATCTATAAACAACAAACAACGGAAAAGAAAGGTATAATTATGCCACAAAGACTCAAAAATATTTACCAAGAGACTATCGTACCTAAACTAAAGGAACAATTTGGATATACTAATATTCATCAAGTTCCTAAAGTAACCAAAATAACTGTTAATCGGGGTTTAGGAGAAGCATCTCAGAACGCCAAAGCCTTAGAATCGTCTACTAGAGAACTGGCAACTATTACTGGGCAACAACCCGTAGTGACCCGAGCAAAAAAAGCCATCGCTGGATTCAAACTCCGTCAAGGGATGCCAGTAGGGGTAATGGTAACCCTGCGCTCGGAAAGAATGTATGCTTTTTTAGATCGCCTCATAAATATCGCCCTACCGCGTATTCGCGACTTCAGAGGTGTCAGTCCCAAAAGCTTTGACGGACGGGGTAACTACAGTTTGGGTATCAGGGAACAGCTCATTTTTCCAGAAATAGACTATGACACCATCGACCAAATTAGAGGCATGGATATTGCCATCATTACCACAGCCAATACTGACGAAGAAGGTCGCGCCTTACTAAAAGAAATGGGAATGCCCTTCAGGAATAGCTAAGTCAAGGAACGGGAGGCAACACAGTAATAATGGCGGCAACTGATACAATCTCAGATATGTTAACACGCATCCGCAATGCTTACTTGGTAGGACATCCAAAAACAAAAGTACCCACCACAAAAATGACCCTGAGCATTGCCAAGGTATTGAAACAGGAAGGCTTCATTGAAGATTTTGTTCAAGAGGGCGAAGGGATAAAAAAACATTTGATAATTTCCCTGAAATATAATAGAAATCGCCAACCAATTATCAAAAAATTGAAGCGCATTAGCAAGCCAGGACTGCGAGTTTATTCTAACCGTAAAGAACTGCCTAAGGTTCTGGGTGGAATCGGCATTGCCATTGTCAGTACCTCCAGAGGTATAATGACAGATAGAGAAGCCAGACGCCAAGGAATCGGCGGTGAAGTGCTTTGCCATGTATGGTAGTCAACACAATGTGCAACCAACAATCAAGGAGTAATTAGTCATGTCGCGCATCGGCAAGCGGCCAATTAAGATTCCGAAGGCTCACTGTCTAGGGTTCTCCCAGACTTAGTAAGAGCAGAACAAGAGGGAGAGGAAGTTCAGGTATTGCGAGTTGACGATTCGCGAACCGCTCGAGAACGCCATGGTCTCTCTCGCACCTTAGTAGCAAATATGGTCCAAGGAGTTTATCAAGGGTTTGAAAAGCGCCTGGAAATACAGGGTGTGGGTTATCGCGCCCAGAGCCAAGGCAGTAAATTGACTCTGAACGTAGGCTACAGCAAACCAGTAGAAATGACTATGCCCAAAGGTATCCAGGTGCAAGTGGCAAACAACACCCTGGTTATCCTCAGCGGTATTGATAAAGAAGTGGTAGGGAACGTCGCCGCCAAAATAAGGGCTGTGCGTCCGCCAGAACCCTATAAAGGCAAAGGCATTCGCTACCTGGGAGAAATGGTTCGACGTAAAGCTGGTAAGGCAGGGAAGAAATAACCATGAAGCAGACTCGCAAACAACAAATTCGCCGCCGTCATCAGCGGTTGCGCCGGAAAGTGAGGGGAACCGGTGATCGCCCTCGGTTGGCTGTCTTTCGCTCCAATCAACATATCTACGCCCAGATTATCGACGATACCGCTCATCATACCTTAGTGGCAGCCTCAACTCTAGAGCCGGAACTCAAATCAAAAATATCATCGGGGGCCGATTGCGCAGCTTCGGCAGTAGTAGGCAAGCTTGTGGCGGAGCGCAGTCTGGCACAAGGAATTGCCCAGGTAGTTTTTGACAGAGGGGGCAACCTGTATCACGGTAGGGTCAAAGCCTTGGCAGAAGCTGCTCGGGCAGCAGGGTTATCCTTTTAGCATCAAAAAATTATTATGGCACAAAAACGTCAAAAAAACAAGAAAGAAGAAAAAGAATCAGCTTGGCAAGAGCGAGTCGTTCAGATTCGTCGGGTCAGTAAGGTTGTCAAAGGCGGAAAAAAATTGAGTTTCCGGGCCATTGTAGTGGTGGGCAATGAAAAAGGTCAAGTGGGTGTGGGGGTCGGTAAAGCTAGCGATGTCATCGGCGCAGTGCGCAAGGGAGTCGTGGATGGCAAAAAACAATTAATCGACGTTCCTCTAACTAAATCTAATTCTGTTACCCATATTGCTAATGGCGTTGCCGGGGGGGCCAAAGTAATTATCCGACCAGCCTCTCCTGGTACAGGGGTAATTGCAGGGGGAGCAGTGCGAACTGTACTGGAATTGGCAGGAGTAAAAAATATTTTAGCGAAACAGCTCGGTTCTAATAACCCTTTGAATAACGCCAGAGCAGCGATTAATGCCTTGGAAGCCTTGCGGACATTTTCCGAAGTGGCACGAGAAAGAGGTATTTCTCTGGAGCAACTCTACGCTTAATCTTTTAGGAGAGACAATTATGAGATTACACGAGGCCGCAGGGAAACAAGGCTTCCATAAGCGTCGCCGTCGGGTAGGTCGAGGCCTAGCCGCAGGACAGGGAGCTAGTTGCGGCTTTGGGATGCGGGGCCAAAAATCCCGCTCCGGTACGGGGACTAAGCCTGGATTTGAAGGGGGACAAATGCCCTTGTATCGGCGGGTTCCCAAATTAAAGCACTTCCCTATTATCAATCAGAAACAGTACACTATTGTTAATGTGGGTAAGCTGGCATCCCTGGCTGCCAATACAGAAGTGACTCTAGCATCTTTGCAGGAATTGGGCATTGTCACCAGTAACGACGGACCATTGAAAATTCTCGGTTCCCGGGAGTTAAACGTTTCCCTTCAAATTAAAGCTTCAGCCTTTACTGAGTCAGCGAAACAAAAAATTGAAGCTGCTGGGGGAAGTTGGGAGGCGATGGATAGGTGAAATTTTCCCATCTTGGCAATATCATAAGACGTGAGGGTGAAAAGTTAAGAAAATATAACTGTTAACCTAGCAACCTATAGAGATAGCCATTTATGGTCGTAAGTAGAGACAAAACCCCAACGGCTCAAGAAACTTTTATGCAAATGGCTCAAGCAGCCGGATTGAGAGGTCGGTTGCTTGTTACCATTGGTTTGCTCGTTTTAGTCCGCTTTGGGGTATTTATTCCCGTACCGGGCATTAACCGACAAGCATTCCAACAATCCAGCCAAGATTTGCCAGTACTGGGATTTTTGGATATTTTCACCGGAGGCGGTCTTTCTGCTGTGGGCATTTTTGCCTTGGGGATCCTCCCATTTATTAATGCCTCCATCATCATGCAGCTTCTAACCGCTGCCATTCCTGCACTAGAGGACTTGCAGAAGAATGAAGGGGAAGCGGGAAGGCGCAAAATTTCCCAAATTACTCGCTATGTGGCTCTGGGCTGGGGGATAATTCAAAGCGCTGGCATCACCATTGGCTTACTGAGTCCCTATGCCAATCATCCCGGAGTTGGGTTTGTTACGGAAACCGTACTGGCATTAACAGCAGGCTCCATGTTTGTCATGTGGCTGTCAGAATTAATTACGGAACGAGGCATAGGCAATGGTGCTTCCCTCTTTATATTTGTGAATATTGTGGCAACATTGCCGAAAACTTTAAGCAATACAATTGAGTTTGCCCAACAAGGGGGTCGGGAAGCAATAGCCCAGGTAACGATCCTTTTGTTGGTCTTCTTGGTGATGATTGTAGGCATTGTTTTTGTTCAAGAAGGAACCAGACGGATTCCGATTATCTCCGCCAGACGACAAGTGGCGGGACGCCTATACCGGGAACGAAAGAATTATTTGCCACTGCGACTGAATCAAGGGGGGGTAATGCCGATTATTTTCGCCTCTGCTGTCTTGATTTTGCCTT
>JACONB010000323.1 GCA_014323965.1 Prochloron sp. SP5CPC1
TTTTTGAGGATGAAAGTTTCACGCAGAGGCACAGAGACACAGAGAGAAAATGCCACCATTTTTGCCTCCCCCAGAACCCTCAGTTCAAATTATAGCACCAGTTTTAGAGTCCCAGATCCCCTATTTTCAATTAAAGTTACAAGAACGGGGTGGTAAGTCTAGAGAATTCAATCTAGCCCAGAACAATACTCTCTCAACTTCTGGGGTAGTGGAAGTAACTGCCGATACACAAGAGTACGATGAGAAAAAACGGATAATTACAGCTAAAGGGAATGTGGTGCTGCTCTTCAAGGACGCTTTACTTACTACAGATAGCCTAGAAGTGAATCTTGTTAATCAAGTTCTAGTAGCTGAGGGAAATGTAGTCCTGGAACGAGGGGAACAGGTACTGAGAGGCGATCGCTTTGAATATTTCTTCATTGAGAATCAAGGTACTATTATCAATGCTAAAGGGGAGATTTATCAACCTACTGCAAACCGGGATTTTTCTCCCAATTCCCTGAGCAATACTGCTAGTATACCAACGGGTTCTATTTTCCAGAATCTTATGACGAACCAACCCCTCTCCCGGATCACCACAACGGGAGGTTATCGCTTTGTCCTAAGTGGGGGTGAAAAATTGGGAAATTTGCAGGCTCCCGAAATAGGGGGACAAGTTAATCGTTTGCGCTTTGAAGCAGAACAAGTGAATTTTGACGGAGTTACCTGGTTTGCAACTAATGTTCGTCTCACTAACGACCCTTTTTCTCCTCCTGAGTTGGAAGTGCGAGCGGATACGGCTCAGTTACAAAAAGTCTCTCGGGGAGACGAACTGAGGACAACTAAATCCAGGATAGTATTCGATGACGGCATTTCTCTACCCATTTTTCTGAACCGACTGGTGTTTGACAGTCGTCCTCGCAGACCGGATCTCTTAAACTTCGGAGTTGATAATGACGAAAGAGGGGGTCTCTTTATCGAGCGTTCCTTTACAATAATCAATAACGAATCAGTGCAATGGAGTATTACTCCCCAATATTTTCTCCAAAAAGCTCTTTTTCCCAATTTTTTGCGATCAGTTGATGAAGAAGGAGATGGAAACCTGATTTCTCCGGAAGTTTTTGGCGTTAAAACCCAGCTAAATGTGGGTTTTGGTCCTCGGACTAATTTGAATGGCTCCTTAGCCCTTACTAGTCTCAATTTAAATAACATCGACCAAGAATTGCGGGGTACTGTGCGGTTGCAGCAATATGTGGGTGATTTAGAGCGTCCCCATACTCTCAATCTAGAATATAGTAGGCGCGATCGCCTCTTTAATGGTTCCCTGGGTTTCCAAACCGTGGACAGTAGTATTGGTGTTGTGGTGACTTCTCCCGTTATTCCTCTGGGGAAGACGGGGATTAATTTAACCTATCAGGGGGGTATTCAAAATATTAATTCAAATAGCGATCGCTCTGATTTAATAGGAGCTAACCTTAGTCAGGAGGAAACCAACCTCACCCGTTATCAAGGTGCTGCTGCATTGGGGAAGAATTTCCCACTCTGGAGGGGAGAACCTTTAGCACCTACAGCCACAGCAGGACTACGCTATACCCCCGCACCAGTAGTCCCCTATTTTCAATTAGTTACTGGTATTACTGGTGTGGGTAGTTTTTACAGTAATGGGGAGGTGCAATCTTCCCTCAACGCTACTATAGGACTACAGGGACAATTGGGGCATTTTTCTCGCTCTTATTTGGATTATACTGGTTTTAACCTCTTTTATAGCCAAGCTATTCGCGGCAATGAATCTCCTTTTCTGTTCGATCGCATCGCTGATAGGAGAACTTTAGGAGCAGGTCTGACCCAGCAACTTTATGGACCTGTGCTGGTGGGGTTTCAGACCTCTTGGAATTTAGATAGTGGGGAAACCATTAGCACCGACTACATTCTGGAGTACAGTCGCCGCAGCTATAATATTACCCTCCGGTACAATCCTGTGTTGCAACTGGGTTCCATTAGCTTACGCATTAATGATTTTAATTGGGTTGGTAATGCAGAACCTTTTGAGGGGAGCGGTGTGCGTTCTGTGACTCAAGGAGTGCAGTAAAACAGTTATCAGTTACCAGTTAACAGTTATTAGTATGGTATGTAAAAAATAAAAATGAGATTCATTAGTCCTAAAACCGACTTTGCTTTCAAAAAAATATTCGGATCTGAACAAAGTAAAGATATCCTGATAAGCTTTCTCAATGCTATCATATATTCAGAGGAAGATAAAATTCAAGACTTGGAGATAATCGACCCTTATAATGCAGCTAGTGTAGTATACTTAAAGGATAGCTACTTAGATGTGAAAGCACTACTTAATGATAACACTACGGTTCTGATTGAAATGCAAGTAGAAAGTGTAGAAGCTTTTCACAAAAGAGTAATCTATAATTTAAGCAAAACCTACACCAACCAGTTAGAATCGAGAGGGGGATATTTGCGACTAAATCCGGTGATTGCTTTAACTATCACGGACTTCAAGATGTTTAAAAATACGGAAAAAGTTATTACTCGGTTTTCTTTTATAGAACGAAAGGAAGGGTTTATTTATCGAGACGACGAAATGGAAATGGTGTTCGTTGAATTGCCAAAATTTAAGAAAGAATTGGAGGACTTAGAAAGTATAACGGATAAGTGGATCTATTTTATCAACAGAGCTAACAGTTTAGAAGTAATACCGGAAACTATGGAAGAGGTACCAGCCCTCAAGAAAGCACTGGAAATAGCACAGCGAGCGCAGTTAAGTCCTAAAGAAGCGGAACAACTCCACAAACAA
>JACONB010000324.1:0-1075 GCA_014323965.1 Prochloron sp. SP5CPC1
CTTACAACACGCCAAAATCTTCGTCAGCATATATGGTAACGCAGAGAATAAAACCGCCACTCTGAACAGATTAAAGTCCTCAGCCGGCTTTGTCCGCCGGGAACTCGCTCACCGTGTTAGGTTGCGACGCACCCCATCCGTGGTGTTTCTCTTAGATCCTTCCTTAGAAGAGGGCGATCGCATGTTAGACCTATTAAATACCATTAGCCAACAAGGGGAGGAGAGTTGAGAAAAGTGGCCCAAATGCTCCCAGACTGGCAAAATCTATCCCTCAAAGAACAGATCGGACAAATGGTGGTAGTGCGAGCTTCAGGCCATTTGTTCGACCATCAAATTCGTTATCCCACCTGGGAACCCCCAGCAGCCAAACTGCGCTCTTGGTTGCAAGATTTAAACCTGGGAGGAGTAATTTTATTAGGAGGGAGTGCCCCAGAATTAGCTTTGCGGGTAGAACAACTCCAAAACTGGGCCAATTTACCCCTCCTAGTGGCTGCCGATATCGAAGAAGGAGTGGGACAGTGGTTTGAAGGAGCCACCCAGTTTCCTCCACCCATGGCTTTAGGGGCTATTTTCGCCCAAAATCCAGCGGTCGCCGCCCAATACGCTAGGAAAATGGGGGCAATAACTGCTCAGGAGAGCATTGCTTTAGGTATCAACTGGATCCTAGCCCCAGTAGTAGACGTCAACAACAATCCCCATAACCCTGTAATTAACGTCCGCTCTTTTGCTTCTAACCCCACCACCGTCAGCAACCTGGCCACAGCTTTCATTGAAGGGGCTTCGTCCTATCCGGTCCTCACCACCGCCAAGCATTTTCCTGGACATGGGGATACCACAACCGATTCTCATCTGGATTTGCCCGTCCTCCTTCACTCTGCTGCCCGTCTCGCTGAAGTAGAATTGCCTCCCTTTATTAAAGCGATCGCCGCAGGAGTAGATAGCGTCATGAGCGCTCATGTCCTTATTCCCACCTGGGACCAACACCACCCTGCAACCCTTTCAGCCCCCATTCTCACGGGACAACTGCGTCAAAGGCTGGGTTTTGAGGGTTTAATCGTCACCGACGCTCTGGTTA
>JACONB010000324.1:1157-5350 GCA_014323965.1 Prochloron sp. SP5CPC1
ATGGCAGTGGCCGCAGGAGCAGATATTTTATTAATGCCCCAAGACCCAGAAGTGGCAATTGATGCCGTATATAGCGCGGTGCAGTCGGGAAGGTTGAGTACAGAACAAATTAATAACTCTTTAGAGCGTATTTGGAAAGCCAAAAATAAAGTTACTTACACTAATAACTTATTAAGTTTATGGTTGAATATAGACAGACCAAAATCGAGGTATGCAGCGGCGGAGATAGTGAGAAGCTCTCAGCTGACAGGTGGGGATTTGCCCTTAAAACCAGGTAAAAGTAATCAAAAGAGACGGAATCTAATTATAGTAGACGATCTCCTCAATTGCAATTTTCTCCATCGTCACGTCCCCGCAGTAACCATACCGCAGAAATTGGGTTACCAAGTGCAACTTGCTGATCAAAACAACGTAATTTTGGAGCAAAACACCCCAGACAAAACCCTGCTGCAACTGTTTATTAGGGGTAACCCGTTCCGAGGTACAGCAGGTTTGAACCGGACAACCCAGGAATTGATCCAGAAATTGTTAAATCGAGGTTCAATAGAAGGGCTGATACTTTACGGCAGTTCCTATGTTTTAGATTGGTTGCGAGGGGAAATGCCCCCTAACCTCCCATGGACATTCTCCTACGGACAAATGCCTATGGCTCAGGCGATCGCCTGTAAATCCTTGTTCGGTTTGTCAGACTTGGCTGAGGACAACCCTGAAACCTTCTTGTAGACAAAAACTAATCAGACTCCAATTCCTTTCTCAGAGAAATAATTTCCTCAGTCAACTCTCGTAGTTCTGATGCTACATTAGTTGTATCCTGGGTACTGGGGCTATTGTTACCCCTTTCTTTCACCCCATTTCTTTGCCGTAGCCGTTCATCAAGTATTTTGCGGGCTTCCTGTTCTGTAACTTCTCCTTTTTCAGCCCATTCCCGAGTGCGTGCACTGAATTCAGTCTGGAGGTGGGATAAAGCAGCCTCTCGTTTTTGCGGATCGCTAACCGTCTCCATGAGAGTAGCCGTAGCCCCAATAGTGACATGAAAGCCTTGTTGTAAGAATTGAAACAAATTGTTTGAGTTCATCTATCGCCTCCCGTGCTTCAATTCTATTATATTCAGCCAGCTTGCTCAAGATACTGACTCAGATCGTCAATCAACTGGGTTAATTCTGCCTCCGTGGTAATTCTAATCCGCTCGTCCCGAACCGTTAACAGGACTTTAGCCGCAAAGGGACTAGGATAAATATTAGGATTGCAGAAAACCTCCATGAAAACAGCCCCAGCGTAACGATATTCCATGGATTTTTGGGGTTGGGGTCTCCCACCGACCGAAGAAACCTTCCCAGCAATGGCTTTCATCCTCTCCATCAAACCGGAAATTTCTTGTTGTAAATTCTTAGCTGCTTCCGGGGTGAAGTTAAAAGTGAGGGATCCTTGAACCAGATTAAGTGTTAATGGTGTCATTGATAATTAATCCTAAAAATTAGGTATTATTGCTCATTTAGCTATTTTTCTGTCAAGCAATCTTCGTACTTTTGGTAAATTTCCTCTCCTGGAATGTTAGCCTGAAAAGCTTCCGGTAGCTTATACTCTTCGCTGCTGTACTGAAGGCGAATTGCTAGAAGGTAATTGTAAGATTGCTGCCATTTCCTAAGTTCTACGATGAATTGCTTAAACTTATTAGCCGTAGTTCCATGCTTGTATTCTAGAGCAATGTATTGGATAATTTTCGCAAAAGTCTGGGGAGTCTTCTTCTTTTCCAATACGCCAATAATAGGTGCAATTTGCTCAAAAACTGTGTATTCTCCCATAACGAAGACTACCAATCCCTCAAAATCGAGTAAGTTTGAGTTGGGCTGAACATTGTTATTTAAATTAGATATAGTCCTCAGGAGTGAGTATACATCTAACTGATATTTCTTGAACAAGGAAAGTAATTGCAACGATACATTTTTTTGGGATACGATGAATAAATTATCATAATAATTGTCTAATACTTTTCTCACTTCCTCTCTCTTCACCAACTTTTGAACCTCGGTCAGCTTTTCTTCCACCCTGGCTCGAAAATCTTCTCTATTGACATTTTCTGCTAGAAGCTCCTCAACAAACCGATACAATTCCTGCTGACTTCGACCTTGATAGCGCAATTCAGTGTTATAAATCACCAGAAAAGAGTCTTGAGTCTTGATCGCCACTTTGAGCAATTCTATACTACGAGCTAATCCCTCATACTCACCAGTATTCTAGCTCAGACTCATGCCCATTTTCCAGAAAGCCAAAAATTCTGCGTTGGTAAATCTTTCCCTATCCCGCAGCTTAACCTTTCTTGCTTTTGCTTCCACTTCTGAGAAGGTTCGATTGTGGAGGAAGAGAGCATCCTCAGGAACCGGCAATTTAATCTCCTTGCCGAAATATTTGTGTAAAACACTCTCCATAAGGCTTCCTTCTCCCAAGACAGGTTTGTTCCACCAGGATTTTTCGCTGTTTTTGGTGTTCGATTTAGAGAGTTGTTTTGGTTGCATCGACATTTTCCGCAAAACTCAAAATATAGAAGTACCCACTCACAGTATACCTGTAAATGCTCACAATATCAAGCTTTAAAATCATGCTACCCTGATAAGCTGATGTGCTCAAGCTAATGGCTGATGTGGTATGGGAATAGATCGGCGGACTTTTTTGCAACGGGCTGGGTTAGGATTGCTGACGCTAGGGATAAGCGAGACAGGGTTATCTCACTTGGGGAATTCTCCAAGGCATTAGCGCTCCTAGTGGGCATTAATCAATATCCTGCTATCGGGTTAAATGGCTGTGTCACCGATGTGGAACTGCAACGAGAACTACTAGTTTATCGCTTTGGCTTTTTACCTGAGGATATTCTCATACTCAAAGACGCTGGAGCTACCCAGACTCTGATTGAAACAGCAATAGATGAGCACCTAGTTGCCCAGGCAAAAGCGGGAGACGTGGTTGTCTTTCACTTTAGCGGCTACGGCAGTCAGGTGAAAGTAGGAGAGTGTCCTGCTAATAGTTTAGTACCCATAGATGGCATTTCAGAAGACCCAAATTTGGCAGTCCAGAACCCTATTCTCCTGGATACTTTGACATTGCTGGGGCGATCCCTAGCTACCGATAAAGTGACCATGGTCTTGGATACCAGTTATGGCAATACTGACCAACTACTGCGGGGTAATTTGCGTGTCCGTTCTTGTCCTCGGAGCGCTGCCGAACTGACTAACTCTGATACCCTGGGAAGGCTACCAAGAGGAGAACATCCGGGAATTATCTTAGCAGCAGCTGGTGGGGACGGAGTAGCAACGGAAGTCAGATGGAATGGCTTTAGTGCTGGTTTGTTTACCTCTGCTCTTACTCAGGTGCTCTGGCAAAGTACAGAAAGGAGTACAGTGCGGACGATCATCAACAGAACAGCAGAGGCAGTTGAAGTAATCATGGGTCAACAGCAGCAGCCGAACCTATTAGGAGGTGAGGGAAAAACCCTTTCCCCTTATTATCTCCCACCGTTGCCAAACACCAGTGCCGCAGGCATTATTACTGCTGTAGAAAACGATACTGTAGAGTTACAGCTACTTGGACTGTCAGCAACGGTGCTGTCTAACTATGGTTTGAATTCCTGTTTTGTATTGTCGCAGTCTAAGGATGAGGTACAACTGCAAATCTGGTCTCGAGAAGGAATAAAAGCACTAGGGCGAATGATAAACCCAAACCAGAGCAGCACTTCCTTAGAGGTAGGGCAATTGGTGCGAGAATCGATTCGAGTACTGCCTCGCAATGTCAGCTTGACTGTGGCTTTAGACTCTGATTTAACGAGAATTGAAAGGGTAGATGCCACCAGTGCCTTTTCTGGTATTTCTTTTGTCTCTTCCTTAATAGCAGCATCAGATCAAGCTGCCGATTTTCTGTTGGGCAGAGTCAAAGAGGATTTAACTGGTAATGGTTGGCCCAATAAAGGCGGTTATAGGTTGTATTCTGTAGGGGGCCTTCCTATCTCCAACACCGCAGGAGTTGCTTTTGAAGCAGTCAAGTCGGCGATCGAAAGGTTGAGAAGTAAACTGGAAACTTTGCTCGCAGCCAAGTTATGGCGTTTGACAGTCAATGAAGGATCTTCGCGCCTGTCAGTTCAGGACGATCAGATTTGGTCAGCTCTTCGGACACGAATTCTGAACCTGTATCGCCAATGTCAGCGG
>JACONB010000325.1 GCA_014323965.1 Prochloron sp. SP5CPC1
TAATATCAAATCCGGATGAGGGGTGTAGAATAAGGCCACAAATGGATGCAAAGAGAAAATGCCAAAGCGAGTAAAGCTAGAACCACACCTGAGTACGAAAGAGCTAGAAGCAAAATACAGGAGAACCAAAGAAGGAATAGAAAGAAGCCACTATCAAATCATCTGGCTTCTCAGTCAAGGGAAAACAGCGCAAGAAGTAGCCGAGCTAACGGGATATAGCCGAGTGTGGGTGTACGAACTGGTGAAAAAGTACAACCTTCTAGGGGAGAAAGCCCTAGGAGACAAACGCAAGGAAAAGTGTGGAAGAGAACCCCTGCTCAATGAAGTACAGCAAGCGCAGCTCTGGCAAGCCTTACAAGAGCAGCCAGCTGATGGAGACCTGTGGAGTGGTCCCAAGGTAGCTACGTGGATGAGTGAGATATTGGCCAGGCCAATACACCCACAAAGAGGATGGGAGTACCTAAGGCAGATGGGAATGCGTCGTCGTCGTCCTCGACCCGAGCACATCGAAAGTGATCCGCAAGTG
The DNA here is from genome assembly GCA_014323965.1 of Prochloron sp. SP5CPC1. GTDB lineage: Bacteria > Cyanobacteriota > Cyanobacteriia > Cyanobacteriales > Prochloraceae > Prochloron. The sequence goes on from JACONB010000325.1 coordinate 527, forward strand.
CAACAAGCCTGGAAAAAAAAACTCTCTCAACAGGTAAAACTTGTTAAAAAGTCCCATCCAGAAGCCCAAGTGGAAGTATGGGCAGAAGATGAACACCGAGTGGGATTGCAGCCTGTGAACCGCTATATCTGGGTACCCCAAGGAGAGCAGCCAATTGCCAAAGTCAATCTCAAGTACCATTGGATGTGGTTGACCGGATTTGTGGAACCTACCACAGGCCAGACCTATTGGTGGATAGTCCCACGTCTGAACTGGCATATTTTTGAGCGGATGCTGTTGGACGAAGCCCAATATTTTGGTCTGGGAAGTGAGAAACGTGTTATCTTGGCTCTTGAGAGAGCCAGCTTTCACACTAGTGAGAAAATCACTGTGCCCGATGGGATACACTTATTGTTTTTCCCGCCGAAATCTCCTGAACTACAACCTGCTGAACGACTTTGGCCCCTTACCAATGAAGCAATTGCCAATCAAGCTTTTGTAGATTTAGATGCCTTGGAAGAAGTGACTGCTCATCGCTGTCGTGTTTTGATGGCGCGACCGGAAAAAGTTCGAGGAGTTACTGCTTTTGACTGGTGGTGTGATGCCGTTGCTGTTTAATCTCTATCTAAGGCAAATCTTTCCCGATTCCTTCTGACCGACTCCCCGGCCCAAATTTTCTAAGTATTCACCCGGATTTGATATTAGTCATTTATTGGTTCGTCCCATTATGTCATCTCAATATAACTCCTTTGCCAGCTCAACTAGATAAAATAGTAATCTCGATACCACTTGACAAATCGCTCAATTCCCACCTGAATGGTTGTCTTGGGCTTAAACCCTACATCCCTAACCAAATCCTCCACATCCGCATAGGTAACAGGTACGTCACCAGGTTGGATTGAGAGCATCTTTTTTTCCGCCTTTATCCCCAAACAATCCTCGATCGCCTCAATGAAGTCCATTAATTCAACTGGGTTGTTGTTACCTATATTATATATTTTATAGGGAGCATTACTAGTTCCAGGGTCTGGTGCATTTCCGGACCATTGAGGATTGGATTGTGGTACCTTATCTATCACCCGTACCACTCCCTCAACAATATCGTCAATGTAGGTAAAATCTCGTTGCATTTTACCGTAATTAAACACCTCAATGGCTTGTCGGGCTAAAATTGCTTTGGTAAATAGGAACAGAGCCATATCCGGTCGCCCCCAGGGACCATATACGGTGAAAAAGCGCAGTCCAGTGGTGGGGAGACCATATAAATGGCTATAGGTATGGGCCATTAGTTCGTTGGCCTTTTTCGTAGCTGCATAGAGGCTAACAGGGTAGTCTACGTTGTGGTGAACGGAAAAGGGGATTTTCGTATTAGCACCGTAGAGCGAACTAGAAGAAGCAAATACCAGATGCTTTACTTTTCCGTAGCGGCAACCTTCCAGAATGTTGGTAAAACCCACCAGGTTACTATCCACATAAGCATGAGGATTCTTGAGGGAGTAGCGGACCCCTGCTTGAGCTGCTAGATTAACTACCACGTCGAAACAATTTTGAGCAAACAACTGGGCTATTCCTGGTTGGTTGGCTAAATCTAATTTATGAAAGCTGAAACTAGACTTTTGCTTTAATTGAGCTAAGCGGTCTTTTTTCAGGGAAACATCATAGTAATCATTCAGGTTATCTAACCCAACCACCTCATCTCCCCTGGTCAGGAGTCGTTGACAGAGATGAAAACCGATAAAACCAGCGGCACCAGTAACTAATACTTTCACTATAAACTCCAATAGGTTAAGTTTGAAGGTAGAGTAGCCGGATCTAAGGGGGACTGCTAGGATAAGGGCATCTAAACTAGATAGTCCCTGCCATTGTACCAAATTAATACCGTATTCCTGCTGGGCCTCATGGGGATTGGACAGAGGATCATGAATCCGGGGTTCAATGGCAAACTGTCTCAATTGTGACGCACCCACAGCCACCCTTCGGGTAGGCAGTAGGCAACGAGCGTCGCCAAACGGCGAGGAGAACTTCATTCGAGGTACTCGGAAACTTTCCCCCTACTGCGTTTTATAGTGAGGTATGCGTCCAGCCCCACTTCAATGACATTCATTGTATCGTAGTTTTGAGAATCCGTCAATGAATTTTGGTACCGCAGATAAGAACGGATTAACGCAGATAAACGCGGATAATGGATCCAACGGGAGAGCTACCGATACTAGCAGTATCCGCGTTAATCAGCGTCCAT
>JACONB010000326.1:0-3054 GCA_014323965.1 Prochloron sp. SP5CPC1
AATGGCTTCCCTTTCATCTTGAGTGGGCAACCCGACAAAAAATATTTCGTCAAACCTCCCTTTGCGGAGCATCTCTGGGGGTAAAGCTCGGATATTATTGGCGGTAGCAACTACAAAGACGGGAGATTTTTTCTCCGCCAGCCAATTAATAAAAGTACCGAAGACTCTACTTGCGGTACCAGAATCACCCTTACCATCAATACCAGCAAAACCTTTATCAATTTCATCGATCCAGAGGATGCAGGGAGCGAGAGCTTCAGCTAAACTGATGGTTTGTCTGGTGCGAGATTCCGATTCTCCCACTAATCCGCCGAACAAACGACCTACATCCAGACGGAGTAAAGGAAGGTGCCAGTGATGGGCGATCGCTTTAGCGGTGAGGGATTTGCCAGTTCCCTGAATTCCCACCAGCAGTAAACCTCGGGGATGGGGCAAACCATAAGTCCGCGCCCGTTCGCTAAAAGCACCCCCTCTGCGTAACAGCCAATCTTTCAAATTATCTAAACCGCCGATATCAGAAATTTGCTCTGTGGCGGGGTAGAAATCCAGAATTTTGGTTTGGCGGATGGATTGACGCTTTTCTTCCAGAATCAGTTGCACATCTTCCTGTTCTATTTTACCGTGAGAGGCTATAGCCCGAGTCAGAACCCGACGAATCCGCTCTAAAGAAAGACCTTGAGCTGAACGCACTAACTCTGCTATCAGTTTATCCCCGGTATCCTGACAATTGAGGAGACGCTGTACTTCAATTTTAATCTCTGCTGCTGTGGGAAGAGGAAAATCCACTACTATAAATACTTCCGTCAACTCGTCTGGAATAGCAATTTGGGGGGAGACAATGACAATATTCTTGGGCTGGGATTTGAGCAACCGGGCGAGATTGCGAAGCTTTCGGGCAATGGAAACATCTTCTAGAAAGCGGTGGAAATCCCGCAGGATAAACACTCCCAGTGCACTGATGGGTAATTTTTCCAGTAATTCTAATGCCTGTAAGGGATTGCGCTTTCCGAACCCTGCATAATTGGGATTATCCTGATAGCCATCGACAAAATCCCAAGTATAGACCATGCGATTAGCAGCCTTAGCACAGCGGGCGATCGCTGCTTCTACTCGCTCTTCTTCTAGGGTTGGAATGTAAATCAGGGGATAACAAGCCCTCAGCAGTAATTGAAATTCTTGAGCAAAACTCATTTAACTTTTATTTCTAGTTTCCCAACGGCTTTAATCAGTTACCATGTAACTTGACAGTTACCAAAAATAGGAACATGGAATCAACGCCGCTGAGCGAATTGAATCATTTTCGTTTACTGGGTGGAAGTGGGCTTCGAGTTTCGCCACTTTGCCTAGGAACTATGACTTTTGGTACCGACTGGAACTTTGGAGCCAACAAAGAAGAAAGTCGAAAGCCAATTTTTACACCAATGGAACCAGCGAAACGTTTCTGGGAGAATTTATCGGTTCTCGTCGAGAACAGTTAGTGCTGTCTACCAAATATACCCTCAATACTCGCCCTGGAGATCCCAATGCCGGTGGAAATCATCGCAAAAATATAATCCAGTCTGTAGAAGCAAGTCTAAAACGTCTCCAAACAGACTATATCGATTTGTATTGGTTACACTGTTGGGAATTTCGCACTCCCATTGAAGAAGTGATGCGTGCTTTAGATGATTTAGTGCGCTCAGGAAAAGTCCTTTATCTGGCCATTTCTGATACCCCGGCTTGGAAGGTAGCTCAAGCCAATACCATTGCTGACTTTCGAGGTTGGACTCCTTTTATTGGTCTTCAAGCTGAATATAGCTTGATAGAACGCACCCCAGAAAGGGATTTAATCCCCATGGCGCAAGAGTTAAACATCGGCGTTCTTCCTTGGTCTCCTCTCGCCAGTGGATTACTAACGGGAAAGCACAGGGAAGCCCATCAAAAATATCTTCAGGAAACTGGTGAAACTTCCAAGTCAGGAGTGGAGGTCGATCGAGGGGAAATGGTTGTCAACAGGTTTAATCAGCGGAATTTGACTGTTGCAGAAGCAGTGACCAAAATAGCGGATGAAATTGGTCGTTCCCCTGCACAAGTAGCCTTAAATTGGTTACTGCAAAAACCTGGGGTTGCCAGTATCATTCTCGGTGCCAGGACTGTCAAACAACTGGAAGATAATCTAGCATGTTTGGATTTTGTCCTCTCACCGGATGAGATGGAACATTTGGATCGAGTCAGCCAAATCGATTTAGGATTTCCACACGCTTTTATCTATAGCGATATGGTCAAGCAATTGATTAGCGGTGGCGCTAAAATCCAGGGGAGGTAAACAGCGCGGTCTTAGAAGCTGGTGGAGGACAAGCGGGACGGATTACTTCATTGGTAACTGGTTACTGTCGTGGTATGTGTTGACAACAAGGATGTCAGCGCAAGCGCACCACAAGTCTTCTATCCGGTTCTTGACCGCGACTTTCCGTTGCTAAATCTCCCGAATCTTTAAAAAAGGTATGGACTTGACGGCGCTCCGCTGAAGATAAAGATTTAATTTCCACATCAGTACCCGTCTCTCGTACTTGTTGAGCCACTGTTTCAGCTACTCGCAGCAGTTCTGCTTGTCGGCGGGCGCGGTAACCATTGAATTCCACTGTAAAAGCCCTTTGCTCTAATGATGCCACATCAATATTGAGCAGAGTATTAGCGAGATATTGGATCGCATCAATAGTTTCCCCATCCTTACCGATTAAGATATCCGTTTGTGCTGGGGTGAGGGTGGATTCATCAATGGTTAACCAGCAGGCTGATTCTCTGCCGACATCGCCTGAGTCCGGGTGGCTCTCCATTCTTACCTGAGCAGGAATGCCAATTAAACCTAACAGTTGTTCCAACCACTGCTGAGCGGGTTTAATTTGCGGCTCTATCATCTAAAAACCTCCAGGAGTGTGGAAACTTATAAATATAACCATTACTTATTTATAGATAAATAACTACAACTACAAAACTTAGTTTAGTGACTGGTAGTGTATGTCACTTATCTACTACCAACCACCAACCACCGAAGCTACTATCCAGAAGTGCTTC
>JACONB010000326.1:3105-4993 GCA_014323965.1 Prochloron sp. SP5CPC1
TTAGAATGCTTGCGCTCAAAGGGAAGTGATTCTCGCTGTTGTGCTGCTTTTTCCTGTTGCTCGACGAGTTTTTGCAGATTTTCTGGTAATGGTTCCTGGGACAAAATAAAGGTTTGACCCATCTGGAAAATATTGGCAATGACGATATACATCAAAACTCCAGCTGGTAGGGGGAAGAAGAGGAACATACCACTGAAAAGAACTGGGGTGAGTTTGTTAATTGTTTGCTGTTGCTGCTCGTTAGGACCCCCTCCTGGTTGACCGGAAATTTGCTGATTGACATACAGACTAATGCCAAAAAACAAAACCATTGCTAGAATGTCCCAATTAATTGTTCCGTCGGCAGTAACAGCTCCTGTGCGCCCCAGGGCTTTAATGAAGAGAAATCCTTTATTGGCGGCAATTCCGGGAATTGTTCCCTGAATTGTTGCCGTGCCTACCTCTAAAGCTTCTAGAGTTCCATCTTCTTGGATTTGTAATCTTTCGGATCCTTTGGTTACTTCCCATCTCGGTAAAATGTCCCTATTGTCATATTCGACGACTAATTTTTCTATTGGCTTTCCTTCAGTAGTTTGAAACTCAATCTTGCTGGTGGAGCCAACTCCTAATTTATTGCCTCCTGGTAGCAAAGCAGCGATTTTCTCATGAACGCCGTCATTGATATATATGTTTTGGGGTTTGGTGACGAAAGGTTCTAGCTGAATATACTCGATCTGTTCTGGAAGGAAGATTTGCACATCCGCTGTATACTTAATGTCTGTAAAAGGTGAACCCCGCAAGGTAGCAAACAGGGCGAAAAGAATGGGCATTTGCAGGAGCAGGGGCAAGCATCCCGCTAGGGGATTGCCAAACTCTTGCATCAGTTTGCCCATTTCCTCCTGCTGTTTGGCAGGATCATCTTTGTAACGTTTTTTTATTTCTTCTTGCCGCTCCTTCATCAGGGGTTGAGTGATTCGCATTTTCCGCATATTGCGAATCTGCCCTGCACTGAGAGGATAGACAGCAAAGCGAATTACCAGTGTCAGGGCTACGATGGCAAAGCCATAGCTAGGGACAATCCCGTAGAAAAAATCCAGGATTGGCAGCATGACGTTGTTAGAAAGAAATCCGATCCCAAAATCCATTCGTCCTCAGTAGATGGCGCTAAATTTATTTTCTCTGTTTAATGTATCTAATCTTGGCGTCGCAGTTATCGACTAGTTATCGATTCTAGAGATTTGCCTGTTTTACCCGCGACTTTTTGAGCCATGTAATCAGCTATTTCCCGAAACTGGGGCATAGCACGCAATTCCAAGCGACTCCTATCTTGGAGAGTAACAATGATATCCCCCCATAAGCCAACTCCCCGGGGAAGTCTGGCAATTTTGGTAATTTCGGCGTAAATAATGTCAGTGCGATCCCTTCCCCTCCATCCTCCAGTAACGGAGATGCGACGGTCAGTAATTTTGTAGCGTAACCAAATCTTTCGCACGATTGCCCCCACTGTCAGAGGTAAGCAGATGACGGTAAACCCGAGTAAAATATTGAGGATTAAATCCCCAATATGAGGACCCCCTTCATAGAAAGTGCTTTCTTTAATACCCATTTATTAACTTGGATTTTTGCAACAACTCCTTTAATTCTCGCAAAAAATGTTCATATTTGCACTCAATGGCTCTCGGTCGCACCACCACGACAATCTTCCAACCCCCTTCCATGTAGGGGAGCAACTCTCGGAAAGCGCTGCGGATTTGTCGCTTGATTCGATTGCGAATCACTGCTTTTTTGCTCGTTTTCTTGCTAATGGAGATCCCGATTTGAGTAGGAGGTTGCTCAATTTCCCTGGAATTGGATGTAAACAGCGATCGCAGGGTTAAATGGGGACTCTTACGGCTAATCCCATGTTGAT
>JACONB010000326.1:4999-7731 GCA_014323965.1 Prochloron sp. SP5CPC1
CGCCGCTCTCGCAGTCGATTAGCTTTAGGCAATCCCACAATAAATACCCAAAATTAAATCTATACTGCCAGACGATGCCTTCCTTTCCTTCTCCGCGCTCGAATTACGTTACGACCGGTGTGGGTACGCATTCTCGCTCGGAACCCAGAGGTTCTTTTTTGCTTGCGATTGGTACCACCCAGAGTGCGCTTAGTCACGAACTATCCCCTCCTCAATTTGTTCTCGAAGTCTATCATTGTATCATCTGTTGATGCTCAAAATCCAAGTTCCCAGGTAGCTGGGTTCGGGGCGACCCCTGCTAGTTAAGACTTGACAATGGAAATAATAGGTGCCACCAAAGTCCGGGTTTTTGACGTTAGACAATTTCAGCTGGACTTTAGTATCTGGTTCGATGGCTTCTTCCAGCTCAATAGAGAGGCGATAATTGTCTTGATCCCAATCTACTTGAGCAATGGTGGCTGATTTTTTGTACTTGTTCCCATAGTTTACCTGGATTTTGTCCGTGTCAAACTTGCCGTCGTAATAATCTGGGTAAGTAACAATGAATTTGTAGGCTCCCTGCTTCATTTTCTTGGCAGGAATGCGCAGTTTATAACGATCCCATTGGTTGGGACGGGCGCCAAAATCGGTGTGGTACTGGAGGATATATTCCCGCCGCACTCCACTCCAGAGAGTCAATCCGGAACCTGATTGGGCTAAAGTAGAAGGTGCACTAGCGAGCAAACAACCGGATAGGGCTAAAGCACTAAGGATTGGTTTGAACATAGGATTTCCGAGAAAACTTGACATCATTCCTATCTTATACCAAAGAAATGGGCGATGGTTGGCAGCTGGGCAATTATTCCTCTCAGTTGGGTCCATACCTTATTTGCGTCTTCTTCATGGCCTAGAGGCGGATGCAAATTCATGGATACAATCTGCATCAAGTATGAACCAATCAAGAGTGTCCAAAACTGTACAAGCACCGATGGACTGCTTCAAAATAGGATTGATACTCTGTTTAAGGCTTGAGGCTGCATCATTAGCCATGGGCTGAAACTGGTTTAGCCATGAGTTTTCTGATATATAGGCATCAGTAAAAGCATTTTTATCTAATAGCCAAAAGTCAATGTCATAGGCCTGGATAAACCTTAATAGCGTTGATGGGTCATCAGAATATTGAGCACTAATGAGATCCTCAGCTCGTTGGCGAATCTGAGTATAATAACCCTTATGATAAGCATAGCTATGCTCTCTGGAAACTAGGACGGAGCGAGCGGAAAAAGTCTGTAAATTATCCGCTTCCCCAGATAAGGAGGCGATCAGGATGTTTTTGGGCTGTGTTGCAAAAAACTCATAGATAGACTGGGCATTACTAAAGTCAAGATAACCTGCCTTTGGAAAATTTTTTATGAATAGGGGATAGTAGAAAAAAATTGTAATTAATAATATTATCGTTAAAGCTAAAGGGAGGATCTGGCTAAAAGTTGAGATTAATCTAAGGCTCACGGCCTTTCTCTTACTCCTCCAAATTTTACAAAACCTGAAAGTATCATCTAGAATAATTGTCCAAGAAATGCCCGATGTAATAGCACTGATAATGCGAATTGTATGACCTGGGTAGCGATTCGGAAGATGGAGCTGAAACAGCAAAAGGTGAGCCAAACTATACAATATCAAAGAGGTGAGTAGCAATTGTAGAAGAATATAAATGCTCGAACTCACTTGCTTTCTTACCTTTGTTTTTACGGGTAGTCCGAGTAAAAGAGGGAGAGCAAGTCCTGCGGTCAAGGTTACAGGAGTAAAGGTTGCTCCATGAAATATACCACTACGACCCCCTAGCCAATAGTCAATTCCGGGTCGGAAAAAGGCATTTCGACCTCCAACTTGGAACTCAGGCATGGTTACAGCCTCTGAGCGAGTTACAATGGGACCAAATTCTGACAGGCTTTTAGTATAGAGAACTAAGCCCAAAACTAGGCAAAATCCTCCAGCAAACAGCAGGTAATCTTTCCAGTTTTCAGACAGTGAAATTTTTCTATCTTTCCAATAAATGAGCCTGATAGCAACTAACCCTAGTGAAATTAGGGAAATCGCCGGATAAAATATGACTTGCAGGCCAATTAATATTAGACATATTAGTCGGGACTGACGCAGCAGGTAATAGAGAAAGGCTAGGAGAAGAGGATATAAAAATGCACGGGGGGTTCCGGATGAAAGCTCATTTGAACACCACAAACTCTGGCTGAAGAGAATCGATGAGATAAATGCTGACAGTGGGATGGGGAAAATTTCCAGGGAGAGAACAAAGCAATAGCCGGCGGTAATTAACCCTAAGAATAAGGGCAAAATCTTACTGAAAAAGTCTGGCTCAATCCCAAGAGCTGCCATGACTTTGTAAAGTCCAGCATATCCCATGGGAGCAACGGCTTGGAAATAGTCTGCAATTAAATCTCCAGGGAATAAGTCTGGATCAAGGTATCGTTGCATCCAAAAAATATGCTGACGGGCGTCATCTTGCACAACATAGTCGCTACTAAAAGCCTGTTGAATTGCTAAGAGACCGTAAATTGTTGCAAATACCAAGCTGAGGCTAAACCAGAAAGTTTTACTCTGTCTAGATTGCCCAGTAAAAAAAGTAACCACCTTTGATGTTGTATTGATAATTAGCATGGGATCTGTAGCTCTATGCAAGCTACTCGTGAATGGACAGACTTACCCAGTAGAGGTAGTATTTTTCATCCTGCCATGTC
>JACONB010000327.1 GCA_014323965.1 Prochloron sp. SP5CPC1
CCCCTGTCACCAGGCGCAAGCGGTACACCGCAAGCGTATTAAGGATGGGCAAGCGGAAGCGCGCCGTAAAGGCAGTAAGTCACCTGAGCCGGATGAGGTGAAAGTCTCACGTCCGGTTCGTAGGAGAGGGGCGAGATAGTAATATCTCCCTCGACTCTAATGTAGTATGAAAATCCCGGTTCTAGATTTAAAACCTCAATATAGAGCGCACAAAGAAGAGATGTCCGAGGCGATCGCCCGGGTCTTGGAATCAGGTCAGTTTATCCTGGGACCAGACGTGAAGCTTCTGGAAGAGGAGGTGGCAGCTTACCTGGGGGTGAAACACGCCATTGGGGTCAACTCCGGGACAGACGCTCTGATGATCGGTTTGAGGGCAGCAGGTATTGGGGAAGGGGATGAGGTGATTACCACTCCCTTTTCTTTTTTTGCTACTGCTGAGTCCATTAGTAATGTGGAGGCAAAACCCATATTTGCGGATATTGACCCCAAAAGTTACAACATCGACCCAGAGGAGATTAAAGCCAAAATAACACCCCAGACTAAGGGGATTATGCCAGTTCACCTCTATGGTCGTCCAGCAGCAATGGGGCAAATAATGGATATTGCCCACCAATATGGACTGAAGGTGATTGAGGACTGCGCCCAGTCTTTTGGCGCTCGCTACCGGGGAAAATATACAGGAACTATGGGCCATGTTGGCGCTTTTTCCTTTTTCCCTTCTAAAAATCTGGGTGCCTATGGGGACGGGGGGATGATTGTCACGGACGAGACCTTAGTGGCGGATCTGGCCAAAATGCTGCGAGTACATGGGACAAAGACGAGGTATAACAACCAAGTGTTGGGTTACAATTCTCGGCTAGATAGTATTCAAGCAGCAATTTTGCGGGTTAAACTGAAGTATATAGATGGTTGGAATGGAGCGCGGCGGAAAGTAGCTCAAAATTACAATCACCTACTGGCAGGAGTGCCGGAGATAATTACCCCTGAGATAGTAGAGGGGCATGTGTTTCACCAGTACACCATTCGGTTTACCAATGGGAAGCGGGACCGTGTCAAAGAATATCTGGCATCTCTTGGAATTGCTTCGATGGTTTATTATCCCGTTCCCCAGGACCAATTGCCAGTTTATAAAGGTCAATATCCTCCTACTCCTACGAGCGATTTGCTGGCAGGGGAGGTGCTGAGTTTACCCATTTGGCCAGAAATTGAGGAAAAAACCATGGAAAGAGTGGTACAAGGAATTAAAGAAGGGTTAGAGTGGTAGTACTGCCCTAAATTGGTTGGTAAGACCATTCATTGGTTAATGAGGTACAAAAAAATCTTGTCTTTTGAAGGAGGTGGCGTAGGTGACTCAAACACTAGAGATAAAAACGGCAACGAGACAAATCAAACAAGAACTAAAAATAATTTGGGAAAAATTACCAGAAGACTTCATTTTACCTGACGAACCAGTGGAAAGTATTGTTCAACCGTTATTAGCAGCAGCACTGAAAGAAGCGTTGAATTTAGCAGGTTTAATTACTGCTCAGATGTTAGTTGCCTCAAATATGGCAATTTGTGCCAAAGTGGATGATAAAACAGTTGTCAAAGCTCCCGATTGGTTCTATGTACAGAGGGTGTTGACCTTGGAAAAAGGGTTGATTCGCCGCAGTTATACTCCCTACACGGAAGGGGATTTACCCACAGTGGTGATGGAATTTTTATCGGAAACAGAGACAGGTGAATATTCCATGATATTCACTTATCCCTATGGTAAAATGTATTACTATGAGCAAATTTTGCGCATACCTATCTACGTAATCTTCGACCCTGCTGATGGAATGCTGGAGGTGCGCAAATTAAACTCATCAGGACGGTATGAAGTGGAAACCCTAGACGAGGAAGGAAGATATTTCATTCCTGAAATGGGTCTCTCTTTAGGAGTTTGGTATGGGAGCAGATTTGAAAACACCATTCATTGGTTGCGGTGGTGGGATAGTGAAGCTAATATGTTGTTGTGGGGTTATGAGAAAATTGCTTTAGAACAACAGCAGGCTGAAGCAGAAAGACAGCGGGCTGAAGCAGAAAGACAGCGGGCTGACGCAGCAGAACTTGAGGTGGCGCGGTGGCGTTCATTGTTAGAATAAGTAGGGTCAGAAAATTGAATTGGTAAGTGACTCAAACACTTAAATACGTAAAACAAGAACCACAAATACCCGTTATCCCGATGAGGTCGACGTCCCTGTTACCAGGGAGCGCCTCCTCTTAGAATCGTGCCGTATCTACGCTCACACGGCTCCCCGAATCAAAAAAATTGAGATTTACTTGACAAAACATAGCATCACAGTTAATATGGTACTTGATGGTTTTTAAACGACTACCTCGATGGTGGTTCAGGGAACGACCAGCTCGATGGTTATTACGGGAACGACAGGCTCTATGGTCAGGATGGGAACGACTACCTCGATGGTGGTTCAGGGAACGACTACCTCTTTGGTGGTCGAGGGAATGACACCCTCTTGGGTGGTTCAGGGAACGACAGGCTCTATGGAGGTTCAGGGAACGACATCCTCTATGGTCTTGACGGGAACGATTACCTCTATGGTGGTTCAGGGAACGACAGACTCGATGGTGGTTACGGAAACAACACCCTTGTAGGTGGCGCTGGTTCAGATTACTTTGTTACAGTTGAGTTTCCAAATTATGGCTCAAATAATTTCTCTTTAATTACAGACTTCAACCGTAGCCAA
>JACONB010000328.1 GCA_014323965.1 Prochloron sp. SP5CPC1
CTATCCCCCTACCTCCCTATCCCCCTAAAACATCTTTTGAATTAAATGGCGATACTTTTCCCTGATAACAGGACGTTTTATTTTCATGGTTTGAGTCATGGTACCATTAGGGATGGAAAATGGTTCTCCAATAAACTCAAAAGGTCCAATGCGGTCATCTGGACGGTATCCGGGACGATTTTTCACCTGGGCATTCAATTCTCGACGGAATAAATCTTGCACTGGTTTACTATCCAGGTCCATGTTATCTAAGTTTTGCTCACCTGCCCATTGTTGGACTGCTTCCACATTGGGCACAATTAAAGCACCCAAAGTTCGCTCATCTTGTCCTAATAACATGATTTGGTCTATATAAGGGCTGCGGCTACAAGCATCTTCTATAGGTTGGGGTTCGATGTTCTCCCCGTTACTCAACACAATGGTATCCTTTGCTCGTCCCGTTAACACCAAGTCACCCTCAGCAGTTAATAAACCCAAGTCGCCGCTGTTAAACCAACCTTCCGAGTTAATCGCTTCCGCTGTTTTCTCTGGTTTCTGATAATATCCTTTCATAACCAGGGGACCGCGAATTAAAACTAAGCCCCTGACTCCCTGAGGTAAAGGTTCCCGGGTTTCTGAGTCCACAATGGATATTTCTACCTGGGGAAGTGGGAGTCCGGCGGAACCCCTGAGGTTCCGTTCTGGACGACGAAGGGTGGCGACAGGGGAGGTTTCTGTGAGTCCGTATCCCACTAAAAGGGGAATACCCACGATTTCGTAGAAGGTATCTAAGTGCATCGCCAGGGAACCTCCACCACTGATTAGATATTTGATTTTACCTCCCGTAGCTTGGCGCACTTTTTGATAAACTATCTTGTCTCCTAAGAAGTGGAGAAGGGAGAGGAGGGTGGCTTGAATTTTAGCCTTCCACTTTGTACTAGGGGAAGGGTTAGGATGTTCCAAACTCAATCCTTGGGCTAGACGACGGGCGAGAATATACTTTGTGGAGAGATTAAAAAAGAATTGAATGAGTTTTTGCTTGTTAGGGGGTTGGGAACGGAACTGCTTTTGCACCCCTTCATAGAGAGAGTCCCACAACCGGGGTACCCCTACCATATATTGGGGTTGAAACTCTTGCAGGTCTTCTTTGAAGGAACGGAGGTTCGTATAAATCTGAGTTGTACCTTGGGAGAGAAGCAGGTATTCTACTGTTCGTTCGTAAACGTGCCAAGTGGGGAGAATACTGAGGACGCGATCTGTTACTTCTGGTTTAATTATCGGCGCTAATTGAGTTACTTGATGAAGTAAATTACCATGGGATAGCATTGCTCCTTTTGGTTTCCCTGTGGTACCAGAAGTATAGAGGAGGGTTGCTAAATTATCTCGCTTTTGTTGAACTGGTTGAAGTTCGTGGTTTCCTCCTTCTTTCATTAATTGTTGGAAATTGAGGATATTGCGGTTCTGGGAAGTTGGGGGTTCTTCGTCAGAAAGGACAACAATGAATTTTAACTCAATATTATCTAGTTCCGGTTGCAGTTTTTGGCAAGTTTGCCTGTCTTGGACAATTAAACTGGTGCTGTAGCTATCTGCTAAGATATATAATAGTTCCTGTTTTTCCGCTTGGGAAGAACGCACTGCATTTGCAGCACCTGCCGTCATTATACCTTGGTCAGCAATCATCCAACGGGGACTATTATCAGCGAAGAGGGCAACTTTATCCACCGGTTCCACCCCCAATTTTTGCAGTCCAGCAGCAAATTGGCTAATCTGTTCCCAGAGTTGTCCATAGTTGAGTTTTACTTCTGGTTTGTTGTGAGGAGCATGGAGTGCTAAGGTACGGGGAAACTGTTTTGCTACTATAGGCCAAATTTCCGGAATTGAGTTAATATTAGTGTAGTCTATTAGTTGAATCATGAGTTCCTGTCAGTTGATGTAAAGTTTTGTAACAATGTCTTGCATTGGTTATTTTTAGATGTTAACCTTTGAAAGTGGGAGGGCGATCCGCTCAAGGTACGTGGAAATGTCTTATAGTGAATTTACTCTGAGTCTGCTGAAAAGTCAATTTAAATTGACTATTGTAGAACAAGTTGAATTATTTCCTTCTCCTAAGGAGATAACACCCAGTCAGCTTTTACAAGACACCTTAGCCGAGAATATTCCTTTAGCTTTAGGGATAGATACTGAAAAAGCTCGTTCTGAGATGATTATAGCTCCTGTTTTGATTGAACTGCGTAAACTTTTTGACCGCAATATCAGTCTTTTCTCGGGGATTGACTTTACCATCGATAAAGAGCCGGGTTTGAATGGTATTTGTGACTTTATCCTCAGTAAGTCTCCAGAACAGCTAGATTTAACTGCTCCAGTAGTGATTATTGTAGAAGCCAAAAATGATAATATCAAATCCGGTATCCCCCAATGTATTGCCGAAATGCTAGCTGCTCAAATATTTAATGAACGCGCTCAGAATAATATACCATCTATTTACGGTATTGTCACTACAGGAAGTCTCTGGAAATTCATGAAATTAACTCAACAAACCGTTACCATTGAGCTTAAGGAACGGTTTATCGAAAATCTAGAACTGCTTCTGGGTATTTTATCCTATATAATCGATCCAACCTTAACCCGTTCTATAGGTTTTGATGAAACCGCAGAGACGCAGAGAACGCAGAGGTAAGAGAAGAGAGGAGGCGATCCGGCGGTTACGAAGGTTCAGTTTTACCTAATACCCAGACTTTGTCAACTC
>JACONB010000329.1 GCA_014323965.1 Prochloron sp. SP5CPC1
TAGATTGGAAGATGGTAAAGCATCTAACATCTCCTTAGCAGTGCGATAACGCTCCCGAGGATGACTTTGAATCGCTTTATTAATCACAGCAGCAAAATCAGGACTAACACCAGGAGCAAACTCTTGCCAAGCTAGTTCTCCTGTATAGGGATCCGTAGTTAAGTCTTGAGGTATTTTACCTGTCATGAGGTAAATAGCGGTGAGGGCTAAAGCATAAAGGTCGCTCGCAAAAACTGGTCTCCCGGCGGTTTGTTCGGCGGGCATAAAACCTGGGGTACCAATGACAATGGAAGATTTGCCTGTACTTCCTCCCTGGGATACAGTGGTTTGCATGGTTTCTTTAACCGCACCAAAGTCTATTAGTACGGGTAAATCATCCAGGCGGCGCAGAATAATATTTTCTGGTTTAATATCTCGGTGAACAATACCCTGACTGTGAACGTAATTTAAGATTTGTAAAATATTAACTACAATGTTGCCAACAGTACTTTCCCCCTCTACTCCTTGGGTTTGTAACCGTCGGGCTAAGGTATCTCCTTCAATATACTCCTGAACGAGGTAAAATTGTCCCCCGGATTCAAAATAGGCATAGAGAGTGGGTATTTGCTGGCTATTGTTACCCAGTGCTTCTAAAACCGCTGCTTCCCGCTGAAATCTCTGTTTGACTAACTGGTAAACCTGGGAACTTTCGTTTATCGGTTTCAGTTGTTTAATGACGCTGCGTCTACGAGAGGGTATATGAGTATCTTCAGCGATGAAGGTTTTCCCAAAACCTCCATCTCCTAATTCTTGGAGAATTTGATAGCGATTTTCCAGCATTGTGTTCATCATTTGACCTCCGGTTTAGATAATGACTGAGAGGGAAAGGCTTCCTCTAGAGTAACAAATTGAAAGCCCTGTTTTTGCAATTGGGGAATAATTTCCGTCAGAGCATCTACTGTATTCTGTCTAGTATCCGATGATTCGGGAGACTTTAGTTCTAGATTAGCATCAGTTGCATCGTGCATGAGGACAATATCTTGTCCTTGGGATTTTAAGACTTCCTCTGCAATTGATTTTGATGTTGCCGTTTTCCGCCAGTCATTGGTATCCACAGTCCACAAGGCTGTATTTAACCCTACTTGGTGAGCAATTTGTAAAGTAGTTTCATCTTGAGCACCGTAGGGAGTGCGTAACCAGCGAGGTAATTTATCTGGGGCAATACCACAATTTTTAATCGCAGTTTGGGTTGTCTCCATCTCCACTTTTTGTTCTTCAGCACTAAGTTGAGTTAAGATGGGATGATGATAGGTATGGTTTCCTAGGGTGTGACCTTCTCTAACTATACGGTTGACGAGAGGACAATTTTCCTTTACTCTATAACCTACTAAGAAAAAGGTGGCTTGAATTTGATGTTGCTTGAGGATATCTAAAACTTGCTCTGTATATTTGTTTGATGGTCCATCATCTAAGGTTAAAGCTATAGATTTTGCTGGCATTTGAGCTGTAAAATAACTGCGACTATTCCAATCTATATCAATGGTTTCCTTGGGTGTAGGAGGAGCGAGAGAGGGAGTTAATTCAGAGTTTGAATTAGTTACAGGAGGTGGTATTGCAACTATCTCTGAACTATCTGCTGTTGGTGTTGTAATTTGCTTATTTCGCTCTATTTCTTCCTTTTTTTCTCTAATGATGTCCTTATTCCTTTGGATTTGATTATAGGAGTACCAAAATAATCCAGCTAAAGCGAAAATACCAACGGCACCAGTAACAATGGTTAATCGCCTCATAAACAATACCCTAGGTAAATTTTTTACCGTCATCTCTAATGTTAACAGATTTTTTAGAGTAGACATTATAGCAGAAGGCAGGAGGCACTAGCTATAATTTATGAGAGACTAGGAGATTATAGAATGGTTCGCTTTACACGCCAGGAGAACTTGATTATCAAGCAGCCGCTGCCAGAGGCGGGGGTGGTTTGTTCTAATCCTCAACGCTACCGCCGTCTTGTGGAGCGCTTCCTAGAACATCCCCAACGACATACGGATAGCTGGGGGATTGAGGTGCAAACGGGAACGTACCGCAGTTGTAAGAGTTGTAGGTTGGTCTGAGGCAACGAAACCCAACAGCTCTGGAGATTGTGTTGGGTTTCGCTTACGCTCTACCCAACCTACTATTCCGCCTACTATTGCACTATTTTAGCTGCGTCACGCCACTACATATCACTCGCTGTCTTTTCACTTATTTTTAAATAATTGATACCTCCTACTGCTACTATAAAAGTACTACCTGGTATGAAACCAAACTCAAAAGGTACGGGAACTACTTGTTCAAAAGCTATTTCCCAATGTTTGTCTCTGTCGCACCATGATTACTAATAATATTTAGGTGAACAAATTGAGTTGGAGTGGGTATGAAACGAAATATCTGAGCTGAAGATGCCATATTTGCATTAAAAGTTCCTAAGGTCGTTTTACCTTCGTTATTAAAATTATTATCGTTATCGGCAAATAACTCGAACTTATTTGTGCCTGAGGCAAACGGCAAATTCCAAAGCGCTAATCCTCGGATGGTGGAGACAGTACCCAGGTCAAAAGTTAAGGTACTTGGTAAGGATAAAGTCCTGGTAGTACATAATATTTTATGCTTACATTATTTGTAGTCATACTAAAGTCTGATAACCCACTGGTATAAGAGGCTGACAAACCACTTTGATTAATTAAGTCCAAAAACAAGAGTGAGGAGTGCGGCAGTAATTGTTTGAGTGGCGGCTAGTTGATTTTTCATTAGTAATTTAAAACGGTATATATTCTTAGAGCATATTCTGGCGTTGCTAAATATTCAACCATTGAGCAACTGCTCCTGGTAAAGGCAAAAGAATACTTACCAACAGTATCAAGCAAAACAAACCAGAGATATCCCGCCAATTATCTAGTTCCGTGACATCATTGAGAGCAGGTTGATCCCCAGGGGGCAATAGTAACAAGATAATGGCGAAGATGAGAAAATCCCGTTGTATTAGTGCCAGGAGAAACATCAGCAAGCGAGTCACTTGACCGATATTAAAGGCAGTACGCTGTCCGAAAACGGCGTGAACAATTGATCCTCCATCCAATTTTCCCACAGGCATGAGTTTCAAGGCAGTGAATATTAAACCAATATAACCTGCCACGGCTAAGGGATGAAGAGCGATGGCAACTCCCGGTGTAAATTGACTACCTAAAGCTATTTTCCCTAACAGGGAGAGCAGGAAGGAAAATCTCGGATCGAGGGCTTCAAAATTCAAGAAGTTGGATTGTTCCGGCAGCTCTACAATGTGGGATAAAGATAGTCCCCAAAGCAAGAGAGGTACAGTAACTACCAAACCCATTATGGGACCAGCAATAGCCACATCAAATAAAGCCTTGCGATGGGGAACTGGCGATCGCTTCTGAATAAATGCCCCCAAGGTACCGAGGAAAAACATATCAGGAATAAAATAGGGCAGGGTGGTACGAATCTTGTAATATATGGCGGTTAAATAATGACTCAGTTCGTGGCAGCCTAAAATGGAGACTATGGCCAAACTATAAGGAAGTCCCTGTAAGAGCACCATGGGGTCAGATTGTACTTGGGACCAATCCGTACCACTAATTTGTACCCCAATGACGGTAGTAGTAAAGAGGCTAATGAACAGCAAGGATACAGCTAGAATCGGTCGAGTGAGAGGATCCGTTGGCTGTTGTGGGGATTTATGGAAGGGGTTAGCTACGAGAGCAAAAAAAGGTTTACCTTGGAGACTTTCTTGGAAAATCACTAAGAAGCGATCGCCAAATGCTTCTTCCACATTGGTCTTAATCTTGGTATAAGCTTCCTCAGGTACTCCTCGCAACTTACCGAGACAGAGAATTGCCTGGGGGCGATAGTCAATCTGTTGTAAATAATAAAGTCCCCAAGGGAAACAATTGCGCAAAGCAGTTTCTTCACTTTTACTAATAGGGCTTAGTTGCTCTTGCTCTGGCGATTTAGCTGTTGAACTTGGCTCTTCTTGGGACCTGGTATTATAATTATTACTGCTTTGATTTTGTTCTGGTTTTGGTCTCCAGAGCTGAATCAGCCACCAGTAGAGTAAAGGACAAGTTACCAATGGACCGACTCTTAAAATAGGTGGTATGGGCTGGTCTTCACCAAAAGCGAGGGACCACCCACACCAGATTAGTCCTGGTGTCATCAGTACCAGCCACAATAACCAGACTGGTGTCTGAGAAATGTTAGCTACGCTGCGCTTGACAATGAAGTAGGTAATCAAACCAAGTAAAATTACGAGCAACCAGAGTTCCATGTTCAAATAGTCTTACAGGGGTTCAGGGTTCAGGGTTGGGGGAAGAGATTTTCGCTTGTATATATTCCATTGTAGAGAAAGCTGGCGATCTTGTAGTTACTCTCCGTCAGTTTCGGTGCTCTAGCACTCCTCACACTGGTAAAATTTTTTGGATATTTAACAATATCTTTGATATTATTTAATTTAAGATAACAAAAACTAGATGGGTCTCCTGTACTTATGGTGATAATTTTTTCTGATCAGAGAAGCAAGCTAATAAACGTAAACGAAAGTTTTCAAAGTTTGTAAAACCGTATCCTTGAC
>JACONB010000330.1 GCA_014323965.1 Prochloron sp. SP5CPC1
ATGAATCGCTCTAGGGTAGAAAACACCCGTAATGTGGCCATTGTCGGTCCTTATTCCAGCGGGAAAACCACTTTATTAGAAAGTTTATTGTTCGTCACCGGAGCCATTAGCCGCAAAGGCAAGGTCAAAGAAGGAAACACTGTAGCCGATAGTTCCCCAGAGAGCTTGCAACGGCAGATGAGTGTGGAAATATCCGCAGCCAGCACCCAATACCAAGATATTAACTTCACCTTTCTGGATTGTCCCGGTTCCATTGAATTCGCCCAAGAAACTGACAACGCCTTAGTGGGTGCCGGGGCGGCCATCGTTGTCTGTGAACCAGTTATGGACAAGGTTTTAACCCTCGCTCCCCTCTTGAAATTTCTGGACGATTGGGAAATTCCTCACTTAGTATTCATCAATAAGATGGATCGGTCCCAAGATAGTTTCATGGAAGTCCTGCACTCCCTGCAAAAGGTTTCTAGTCGTCCCTTAGTACCCCAAGAATATCCCATTCGCCAAGGGGAAGACCTGGTGGGGTACATCGACTTAATTACAGAACAAGCCTATCATTATCACTCCGGCAGCCCCGCCGATCCCATTCCTCTTCCCGAAGAGCTGAAGGAGGAAGAAACAGCGGCGCGGAACGAAATGCTGGAAACCTTAGCGGACTTTGATGACCATCTTTTAGAAGAACTGCTGGAAGAAATCGAGCCCCCCCAAGCAGACATTCTCCAAGACTTGAAACAAGATTTAAGTGCTGACCTGATTGTACCGGTATTTTTGGGCATCGCGGAGGAAGATTATGGGGTCCGACCTCTGTTAGATGCTCTGGTGAAGGAAGCTCCTCCTCCCACTGTTACTGCTAAACGTCGCGGACTGGAAGCAAAAGCTGACGGGGAGACTTTAGTACAAGTGCTGAAAACCTATTTTACTCCCCAAGGGGGACGACTCTCTCTAGTGCGGGTGTGGCAAGGTCAGGTAACCGACGGCATGGTATTCAATGGGGTTCGTGCTGGGGGTATCTATCGGTTGATGGGTCAAAAAACTGAGTTGGTTACCAGGGCAGGGGTAGGGGAAATTGTCGCCATTGGTCGTTTGGAAGGAATTGCCACTGGGGAGACTTTGAGCAACGGCAATAAGAAAGTCCAGGAATTGCCCAAAGCAGCAAAGCTCCAACCAGTCTATGGTCTGGCGATCGCTCCAGAAAAACGCAAAGATGAAGTGAAACTTTCCGGCGCCCTAAGTAAACTGATAGAAGAAGACCCTGGGTTGTTATGGGAGCAACAGGGGGACACCCAGGAAGTGATTCTTTGGGGACAGGGGGAAATTCATCTCCAAGTTGCTCTGGATCGGTTGCGTCGTAAATATAACTTATCCATGGTCACCCAATCAACCCGAATACCCTATAAAGAAACAATCCGCCAATCTACCACCGTTCATGGTCGTTACAAGCACCAAACTGGTGGTCACGGGGCTTTTGGGGATGTTTACCTGGACATTAAGCCCTTAGAGCGAGGCTCAGGGTTCCATTTCCACCAAACTATTGTGGGGGGTGCGGTGCCGAAGCAGTACATTCCGGGAGTGGAAATGGGAGTGCGGGAGTATCTTACTTGTGGTCCCTTGGGTTTCCCTGTGGTGGATATAGATGTTACCCTCAAAGATGGTTCCTACCACTCCGTTGACAGTTCTGAGCAAGCCTTTAAACAAGCAGCTCGCATTGCCATGACTAAAGGAATGCCAGACTGCCAACCTATCTTGCTCGAACCAATTCTTGACCTTAAAGTTACAGCTCCCAAGGAGTTTACCGCTAAGGTACTGCAATTGCTCAGCGGAAGGCGAGGACAAATTCTCGGTTATGAAGGTGTGCAAAACTGGCAAAATTGGGATGAGGTGAAGGCTTATTTACCACAAGCAGAAATGCAGAACTTTATCGTGGAACTGCGATCCCTCACTATGGGAGTTGGTTTTTTCCACTGGGAATACGACCATCTCCAGGTAGTTCCCGATAAGCTCATCCCAAGAGTATTAGCTAGAAATCCTAACGGTAATGGTCAATAATATGGTAGAGTGGGTGCCACGCACCCACATGTTCGGTAACTAGAAACTTTATTAAAAGGTTATGCAGCATCTTGAGTACTGATTTGTCTAAATTTGACCCCAATGCCACCAGCTATTCCCCTTCTAATGCCCTGATTTTGGCTGAAGCATGCCTGCTAGCAAAGGAGCCGGGGGAAACCATTAAGCAGAAATTGGAAAATGTCTGGAAAACACCTAATGTTAAATTTGTCAGTAAAACACATGAAGGCAAGTTGATTTTCAGTAGGAGCATTGATACTCAGGCTTTTGTCGCCGGGAATGACCAATTTATTATCGTTGCGTTTCGGGGAACTGAACCGGATAATATTAATGATTGGAAAACTAACTTTCATTTTATCAAGTATTCTGTTCCTAACTCAAACGATACAGTTGTACACAAGGGATTTTGGGACGCTCTAGATTTAGCATGGGATGAGCTTATGGAACATATCCGAAAATTCCGTAATCAAGAACAACCTATCTGGCTTACTGGGTATAGTCTTGGGGGAGCTTTGGCGACTTTAGCAGCTTTCCGACTAACTCAAGAAGGGTTTCCCTTCCAGGGGTTATATACTTTTGGACAACCTCGTGTTGGATCATGGAATTTTTCCGAGGTATTCCTGTTTCATTAAGATATGCCCATATAGGACAGCTTTGCTACCTCACTGCTAATCAGAAAATAGCTCATGGTGGCCTTACTTTTCTGAAGGCTATGTGGGATAGGATTATAGGGGTGAGAGATATTGTTGTAACCTGGATCATGACTTGGATACTTACATTGAGATAATTAAAAAACAATATTCCCAAATAAGTACCAACAAAGAATGAGTCTAAAATAGGTAAAAGGGCGATCGCCATGGACTATGCTATTGTTATATAATAGGAAACGATGAAACCTGAATTCAACTTCTTCCAAAACTGGTATCCCCTTTCACCCATTGAAGACCTGAACCCCAACAAACCAACCGCTGTTACTCTGTTGGGGCTTCCCTTGGTGATTTGGAAACCCATTTCCTCTGACACCTATCAAGTGTTTTTAGATCAATGTCCCCACCGTCTTGCTCCCTTGAGTGAGGGGCGCGTTGATGAGAAAACAGGTAACTTAATGTGTAGCTATCACGGGTGGCAGTTTGATGCTCAAGGAATTTGTACTTCCATTCCCCAAGCGGAAAAACCAGAACTGACACAAAACTTCTGTGTTCTTCCATTCCCGATCCGTGAGGCAAATGATTTGCTCTGGATTTGGGCGGATCCCAAGTCCCCGGAACTCGCCGCCAAAACTCCCCTGCCCCTATCTCCCCAAATTGATGCCAAGAAAGGGTTTGTTTGGTCTTCTTTTGTCCGGGACTTGGAATATGACTGGCAAACCCTAGTAGAAAATGTAGCCGATCCTAGTCATGTTCCCTTTGCACATCATGGAGTACAAGGTAATCGAGCACAAGCAACTCCTATTGGGATGGATTTCGTCCAATCAACCCCGAACCTGATAGAAGCGAAGACCCAAGGACGGTTTAAAACAACTATTACTTTTGAACCTCCCTGTCGTTTGGAGTATGCAATGTCCTTTGGGGATAAAGGACGGCAAGTTGGATTGGTAACCTACTGTCTTCCTGTATCTCCAGGAAAATCC
>JACONB010000331.1 GCA_014323965.1 Prochloron sp. SP5CPC1
AGCAATCAAACGAGTTAAGGGATTGCAACCGATAATTACCGCTCCAGTTGCATTACAATTGGTAATTTTCAACCAGTTTGCTACCCAACGGGCTGAAAGTCCTTGGATAAAAACGGTCATGATGATGGTCAGAAAAACAAGTGCTTTAATGGAGTCGCCGCCGTTGTAACCCCTCTGTGTAAGCAGGATAGCAAATAAGGAAGACACTGAAACAGAGACAATTCCTTTTGGGGCTACCCATGCCAAAAATAACTTCTGCCGCCAATTCATGCCACTTTTTAAAGTACACAAGCCAATGCTGAGGGGGCGAATCAAAAACATCAGAATCAATACTGTAAAAAGACCGCCCCAACCTAAGACAAAAATACTAGCAATGGAGAGGTCGGCGGCGAGGAGTATAAATAATACTGAGGCACAGAGAACGGTCAATTGTCCCTTAAACCGTCTGAGCAGTCTTTCTTCTGGAATTGAGGCAGCTCTCAGGACGATACCGGCGACTACCACCGCCATCAATCCAGATTCACTGCGGCTAATTTGTGCAAAACCATATATACCCCATACCCCGGCTAAAACGACAAGGTTTTTCAGATCTTCGTCCAGAAAGTTAGCCCTCTTGAGAATTAAGCTGAGTAACCAACTGCTCCCTGCACCAATGACAGCACCAATTCCCAATCGCAACAGCAGATCGCTGACTATTTCTAAGAGCGCAGCATTACTGTTCAAAATGGTATTGAGCACAACAACTGCTAAAATTGCTCCAACTGGATCGATGAGGACTCCTTCTCCCTCTAGCAAGGTAGCCACTTTTCTGTCTACCGGCACTTGTTTTAGTAAGGGACCGATGACGGTAGGCCCGGTGACGACGACTAAAGAAGCATAGAGAAAGGCAATTGGCCAAGGGAATTCTGCTAGCCAGTGAGCCGCCATGCCGCCGCCAATTAAAGTGATGAGGGTTCCTACCGTCACTAGATTGCGCAGGCTGCCGGACACCCCCCCCAAATCCCGTAATTGTAGATTGAGCCCGCCATCAAAGAGTATGATTGCAACGGAGAGAGCAATGATCGTTTCTAAACCGACACCGAGGCTGTGAGGATTAATGAGGTTGAAACAGTCGTGACCCAGTAGAATCCCAAACAGTAGCAAAAAGACGATACTCGGTACTTTGAGATATTCTGCGATCACCTGGGCGCTAATGCCTGCCAGGACTGCGATGATTATCTGGATGCTCAGTTCAAATGATTCTTCCATAGATAAAGATCGTAGCAGGGGATGAATTCAAAGAAGTCCAATATTATCGAACCTAGAATGAATATGAATCGTCAAAGAAGTTTGGAGATAAGAATTGAGGCTTTGTGCGTTGTCGGCTTGCTCTTAGCAGCATTGCTCTTATTTGGGATTAATCTGGGGGGTTTACCGCTGCGAGATTGGGATGAAGGTACGGTAGCGCAGGTTGCGAGAGAAATTTCTGAACGGGGGGATTTTCAAGGCTTGCTGTTTCCCACTTTGGGGGGGAAACCTTATCTAAAGCCTCCCCTGGTCCACGGATTGATTGCTCTTACCTATGCTCTCGCTGGGGTAAATGAATGGACGACTCGCTTACCCGGAGCATTGCTGACGGCAGTTTCCGTGCCATTGCTTTATGGTATTGGTCGAGAAATTTTTCCCAGACGCAGGAGCGCATTGTTCTCTGCTTTAACTTATTTAACTTTATTGCCAGTAGTGCGTCACGGGCGTTTGGCGATGCTGGACGGGGCAGTGCTTTGTTTTGCCATCTTGATGTTCTGGTGTATCCTGAAGTGCCGCCGAGATTTGCGTTGGTCTTTAGGAGTGGGACTTAGTTTTGGCGCTTTGTGCTTGACCAAAGGCATGATGGGATTGCTCTTGGGGGCTATCGCTTTGTTATTTATAGCATGGGATACTCCCAGACTGCTGACTTCTGTCTATCTTTGGCTCGGTGTGATTTGCGGTAGTATCCCCGTTATTGCCTGGTACGCTGCTCAATGGATCCACTATCGAGAGGCTTTTGTTACTACTGGCATTTTCGACCAATCTCTCGAACGAATTTGGACTCCTGTGGAAGGTCATTTGGGGCCAAAGTGGTACTATTTGTGGGAATTGCTGAAAAATGGATGGTCTTGGTTACTTTTTTCTCTTTACGGACTTCATCTGGCTTGGTGCCATCGTAATTGGAGTTGGGCCAAGTTAATTCTGGTTTGGAGTGGAGTTTATTTTCTGGCTGTTTCCCTCATGGCTACCAAACTTCCCTGGTATATTATGCCCATTTACCCTCCCTTAGCACTAGCAGTGGGTGGGGTATTGGCTGAAGTTTTTCATTGGCCTTCAAACCGATCCTATCCTCGCATTTGGTCAATATGGTCAATCTTCTTAGCTGTTACAGCTATGATTGGTTGTCTTTACTTTGGTTTTAGTGAAACAACTGACCGTTCTCTGGTGGTAATTCTCGGTACAATTTCCTTGACTATGGGGGTGGTAGAGGTTCTCATTGAGCGAAAAGATGCCCAATTTATCGCTGTGATGTTTTGGGGAATGTATATAGCATTGCTACTATTTTTTCTTTCTCCTCACTGGATTTGGGAGTTAAATGAAGCCTATCCAGTGAAACCAGTTGCTGCCATGATTAAGTTTGGTGTACCTCAAAATCAAGTCGTCTACACTAATTTTGATTATGCTCGTCCTTCCCTTGATTTCTATAGCGAGCACCGAGTTATTCCCGCCAGTACTGAAGAAATTCAACGGTACTGGCGGTCCTCGGAGCCTTATTTATTGCTAGAAGCTGACATTATGGAGCAATTGCGACCGTTAGAATCGGCTCGAATTATCTGTACTGCTCCACCCAATTGGGTGTTGATAGCCAAAGATAGGTAAAGTCAAAAGTCTGCAAGGATTATAGCTTTTGACTTCATCGTAATTTGTACGGAGTACAATCGGCTCCTCCTAAGACCGTCACAGAAGAACCAAGTTGTTAAGACACCTCCACCGTTTCTTCAGGTTTATCGATTTGCTTCAGATGAATGTGTTTGCGTCCAAGAGTTATTTCAAATTCATCTCCCGCTTTTAAGCCCATCTTTCTGGTATATGCCGAGCCAATCAGTAGATTGTGGTTAGACTGTACGCTAATGCGATAACTTGCCGAGCGTCCACCTCGTCCACTACCGTTAGCATTACCGTCTAGCTCAATTCCCTCAGCCGAGATTAGAGCATTCAGGAATTTCATCATATTAACTCGTTCTATCCCGTTCTTGGTAACGGTATAGTAGCCGCACTCTCTGGCTTTGTCCTCTTTGCTGCGGTTTCCCAGTTCTTTAATTTTTTTGATTAACTCATCGCCAATCAAGGGTTCGGGTTTCTGTTTAGCCATATACTTGAGTTGAAACTAATGACTTATCTAGTTTACAACTTTCTTGCAACTGAGCAACTAGTAGTCAAGGCAAGAAAGTTTGAGGTTGCTATCTATCTAGCAGACTATATTATAGCCATGAAGTAAAATAAATTTCATTTTTGCGCAAACATCAATATTTTTTTCTCTTGACATAGAGTAAAGGAACAGAGGTAGAGTAGCTGGAGACTGTAAAACGAGGAAAATGGAGCGAAGCCTTGTGTGAAGTTACTAGAGCGTGAAAGCCTTACTGGATATTAGCTTGCAGTCAGGTAATGCTCCCACATCAGTCACCCTATCGTCCGCTTGCTGACGGCAAAATTTACCAGCTCCAAATCTTGAAAAATTGCTCATGGAAATGCGTCCTCTTCGGGTGCTCTCTCACAGGAGCTGGTGCTTGCTCTCAATTATAGCACTACGCAAACAGTTTAGGACATATAAATGGTGTCCTAACCCTTTTTTGTACTGCTATAGCAAAATTTACCCACACAAATTTCCTCTTTGTCAAATCTTGGCAGCAGTAGGAGAGGAGATTCTACCCCGATTGCGTAAGCAACCGCCAAAGGCGTCCTGACCATTCCCCAGTCGGTATTGGGTGACTTGGAGTTTATGGCAGCGGCTAGAACAAAAACTCAAAGAAGCACTATCTTTGTATTACTCTCGGCAGATCTGTACTATGATGCCCTTTCGCTGGCAAGCTGCGAGAGGTGAAGACAGTAGCTTTGTGATTTAAATTCTTTTAACGATGACAAAAATGAACAAACCATTGACTTATCAAGG
>JACONB010000332.1 GCA_014323965.1 Prochloron sp. SP5CPC1
CGTTTGTGGCGCAAATACGAGTTATTAGAATGGTTTTTGAGCCGCCTATTCATTGTTGGTGTAATTTATTTCGGCTTTCAATATGGCTATAGCGAGTATATCACCAATTGTTGGCTGCCCTCAGCTTTGGTGGTAGGGATAGCTCTAGGATTGTTTTTTGATTATTTACCCCATCGACCTTTTACTGAGCGCGATCGCTGGAAAAATGCGAGAGTTTATCCCAGTCCCATTCTCAACCTCCTCATTCTCGGACAGAATTACCACTTAGTTCATCATCTCTGGCCTTCTATTCCTTGGTATAAATATCAACCAGCTTACCATATTACTAAGCCCCTCTTCGATGCTAAAGGTTGCGAGCAATCATTAGGTTTATTATCCGGGAAGAATTTTTGGAGTTTCCTTTACGATGTTTTCTTGGGTATTCGTTTTCATAACAAAAAATAGGGGCAGTATAATATACTAATTATTTAGGGGGCGAAACAGTCCGCCCCTAAACTAAAAATAAACATTTTCCCCTTGATTCTTCTTCCTTTCTCAGGCTCTTTGCTCCTCTGAGGTAAGAATGTTTCATCTCCCTCTGGAGTTTTGTGGTATTGAGGTGGATTAAAACCCGAATGCATTGCTTTAAACTGCCTTTTACCTGCATTTGCTGCATGTCCAAGAGAGGAACGTTGTCCCACCCCAGGTATAACCGTGCGATCGCAGCCGGAAAAATGGCATCCAGATCTGGAGTCATAGTAAATATAACACTCACTATCTCTTCTGGAGATAGCTCATTGCGCTCTTTGAGGTGGTCGAGCAGTTCCTCCACTACCACTGTAATTTCCTCCTTTGTATTTTTCGCAGCAGTCGTAGCTCCACGAATTGCTCGCACTTTCCACTCCACAGGTATTTCCTCCGAAATATCATCTAAAATTAGGTCGATATAACCATAAAGGCTGACCATTGGTAGCCAGTTCAAATTCTAACCAATCTATGGTTCCTCCTAACTCTAACCCTACTTTACCTCTACTAGAAAGAAGGCGATTGAGGAGGGATTTTGGTTCTTCGATAGTTTGACACTCTGCTTTTTCCGGGTCAAGTCCCGCCAATTCTGCAGCCCAACGGCGAGCATCTTCTTCCGTACCCAAGCGATCTACTACCCCCAATTCTAGAGCTTGTTGACCAGTAAAAATCCGACCGTCGGCAAAACTTCTCACCTTATCCACCGCCAACTTACGGCCTGCGGCTAAGGTTTCCACAAATTGCTGATAGCTGGTGTCAATTAACTCCTGGAGGATATTCTCTTCATCAGTGGTCAAATCTCGGTCAAAGGCGAGAATGTCTTTATAGGGACCAGATTTAATCGTTTTGAAGGAAATACCAATTTTGTCCAGCAGTCGCTCCAGGTTATTTCCCCGCAGAATGACCCCAATACTGCCTGTAATCGTCCCAGGGTTGGCCATAATGTATTCAGCCCCCATACCAATATAAACCCCCCCAGAAGCGGAGATATTGCCGAAACTGGCCACAATTTTCACTTTTTCTCGTAAAGTCTTCAGGGCTGCGTAGATTTCTTGAGAATCCCCTACAGTTCCTCCAGGAGAGTCGATGCGCAACAACAGGGCCGGGTATTTCTTCTCTTTCACCGTTTCTAGGGCTTTCAGCACCCGTTTGCGGGTTTCCGACGCGATCGCCCCTGTAATTTCGATGCGTGCTATTTGCTTGCTTGCTTTCCGTTTAAAAGGCCAGACCATATTATTTCAGCTATTGTAATAAAAGTATACAATTATTTACAGTAAATTAGATATAATACTAGCATCAACCATGCAATTAAATCTCACCAAACCCTTAGTCATCGCCCCCTTTTTCCTCTGGGGAACAGCTATGGTCGCCATGAAATCCACCCTAGATAATACCACTCCTCTCTTCATGGCTGGGGTAAGATTGCTGCGGCAGCAGCTATCTACGGTTTTCCTCAACCGAAAACCCTCAAGACATGGCTCTGGATTGGCTTGTGTGCTCTGGTTGATGGAGCGATGTTTCAAGGCTTGTTTGCTCAAGGCTTGACCCACACTTTTGAGTATTATAAATTTTCCAACGACAGCTCCTCGCAAAACTTTGAAACATACGACATTCACTCAGAAGGTACTCCTCTTACTACGGTTGATATTATTGAAGAATTAATCGAAGATTTGCAGATGCCAGATCCCACAATTAGAGAGAAGGCAATTTGGGAACTAACACAAGAGGGGGAATCTCGAGCAATACCAGCTCTCGTTCAACTGATGATGGAGACAAATTCTTAAGAACGCAGCTTAATTTTGGAGGCCATATCGCAAATTTCTATCCGCACTCTCAAACCTCTGAATCAAACATTAACTGTCTCCCTGCAAGCTAAAAATCGCGTAAAAATGCGATCAGGGACTTCACTAAAATTTACGAATTAATGTCCCAAGTTAATAAAAGATTGTACTTTGCTATTGAAGATACGGACAAGGAAGTTCAGGAACTCGCTAAGTGGTCTCTGGAATTGTTAAATCAACGTGAGTTCGACGAAACTAGAAAATGGCAGGAGGTAGTGCCCTTCTGCCTTTGGGTTCCAAGTCCAGGGACGGTTTTTTGTCGCTATAGGTGTAGGCCACCAACCCGGCCAGAAGGTTGACCAGGAAATTGAAG
>JACONB010000333.1 GCA_014323965.1 Prochloron sp. SP5CPC1
TTCTGAACACATTATCCCCTCTGTGTTCGACCCACGGGTTGCCCCTGCTGTGGCTGCTGCTGTTGGGTGCAGTAATTAGTCATCAGCATATGTGACATATTATATCTAATAACTTTCCCAGGAGCAAATCATGAACAAAACTTTTATCGCAGCCCTGGTGGCAGCGGGTCAATTATTACTGATAAAACCTGCCACCGCTATTACTTTCAACTTTAGTTGGCGAAGCGATGCCTTCGGGTTGCGTAGGGAGCGTGTGTCAAATTCAATTTTTGAGATAACGGGAACGGTAGATATAAATGTGAAGCCTGGGAAAAAGTTTAGTCGTCATGATGTTTCAAACCTAAATATCACTTTGACCGAAAATGGAGAAAAACTTGCTCAGTTTACTCAAGACTTTAATGTTGATATTAATGTATTTATGGGACAGTACTCAGTTGATAGAACTCTAAAGGTACATTAACTTAAGTTATTTCAGACAAACAATAACTTTTTCCTTTTCTATTGTGACCAATACATAGGTAGTTTCTGTACGACTTATATATTACAACAGGCAGGAATGGAAAGTGTTTGGTTAAAGGTAAGTGGCACCCCAGAAAATGTCACCAACTCCTTCGAACTAACAGAAGTACCCTTTGGCATACCCAACTACCTACCCATAGGTTTCTTAGGTGTAGTAGTGGGGATAGATCGCCTGAAGAAGCGGAAAAAGACCAAGTCCAAGTTTATTAATTGAGCGATCGCGTCTTTGACTTTCGGTTTTCCTTGCAGTCGAGTTATAATAAACTAACGGAATAAACCTATTTTAGCGATCGCTCCTTCTGTAAACCATTTCCCCAACTTCACCGACAATTTCTGTAATAATTGGTTCCATGTTCATCCATTATAATAATAGTCTAACACAAAAATCTGCATTTATCTGCGTTTATTTGTGGTTCCTTTAAACAACTCAAAAACTTGGCGACAGAAAGATTTAAGTTTTTCTCTCACCTCAGCAGCAGGTTTACATTCCCCCAAACATTCCCAGCGATCCACAGTAGAAAATCGCCAAACTTGTCCCGTCAGGTTAAACCCTGCTGTTTCCACCCCTATAAGACGCTGTTTCTTATCTAAAGAATCTTCGTGAAAACGAATTTGCACCAAGACACTGCGACATTGGATCTGTCTACTCCAACCGGGGAAGTGAAAACCGATATCAAGAGAATCAGGATCCACCAAACTCCTAGTGTCAGCGTCATTATCCCAAGGTTTGAGATCCGCTTTGGCGTCGGGAAACTCCGATTTAAATAAATTGACCACTGTGGCAAGCTTCGTAGTAAGATTAAAGCTGTTGGCTCTTTCTAATGCATTCATTTAGTGATAGGGTAATAAAGTGATAAGGTGATGGGGTAGATAAGATTATAACAAGGAAATAATAAACAATCGTGGCTATCGCAGAAAATACTATCCAAGTCGGGGCATTAAAATGGTTTTATCAAGAAGCAACCCCCTCCCAAGAGAGTGACAAACCCCCAGTTATCCTCCTCCATGGTATCCCTGCCCACAGTTATACCTGGTGCGAAATGATACCAAAACTAGCCCAAACAGGACATAGGGCAATAGCACCAGACTGGATCGGTTTCGGCTTTTCTGCTAAACCAGATAAAAGAGACTTTCCTTACACCCCCCATGGATTTAGAGACGCTCTGGCAGCCTTCCTGGAAACCCTAACCATACCAACCTATCACCTGATTGTACAAGGATTCCTGGGATCCGTGGGCATTCAATACGCTTTTCGTCACCCAGACAAAGTGGCAAGCTTAACTATCCTCAACACTCCCCTATCCCCCAACGTTAAATTACCCAGACAAATGCAACAATGGGGTTGGCCTTTGATTGGGGATATGCTCACCCAAGATCCCCTATTGGTGGATCGCTCCCTAGAAAAAGGAAGCGGTTTCGTCATTAGGGATCGCGACTTAGCTATTTATCGCAAACCCTTCCTTCAGACTTCAGCTGCTGGACGTTCCCTTATTGCTACAGTGAAGAACCTTCAGTTACCCCAGTCTATGGCAGAAATTCAATCTGGGTTTGGTAACTGGACCAAACCCACCCTGATTATTTGGGGTATGGAAGATCCCTGGGTGCCTTCAGATCCTGCCCAAAACCTGGCAAGTTTACAAGGTAACATAGAACTCGTGCAGTTAGAAGAGGGGAAACACTATCCCCAGGAACATTGGGAGGACGAAATTACAAAAGCAATTGTAAAGTTTTTCCATCGTCAAGGTTTCTAATGCACCAAATTTTGAGAAAATCAGTTTTTGTTATACCATCACCAAAATAGAAAGAAATATGAAACGTTTTTTCCACTCCTTGCTCTCCTTAATGCTAGTAGTAGCAACAACCTTACTGGTGAGTTGCTCCTCCACGAGTGCAAAAGCTCCCACCACCTACACCAGTGAGAAAATAGCCCAACTGCAAACCATTGTAGAACCCATAGAAGCTATCCGAGAACGGATGCCGGAAGTGGAAAATCTCATTGAAGATGAGAACTGGGTGGACACGGTAACCATGATCCATGGACCCTTTGGACAACTGCGCAGCAAAATGACCTACTTATCTCGCAGTCTTTTACCGAAGGATCAAAAGAA
>JACONB010000334.1:0-2624 GCA_014323965.1 Prochloron sp. SP5CPC1
CAACGAGAAGACGTTGAAAGCCAACTTTTTTTTGACCCTGTGCGCCATCACTATCAAGTAATGCGGGTGGGCTGGCAAGGCTTAAACCGAGTATATCATACGGTGATGCACTTTGATATCCGAGAGGACAAAATTTGGATTCAACAAAATACAACGGATCTAGATGTGGGAGAAGCCCTAGTGAAGATGGGTGTCCCCAAAGAAGATATTGTTTTGGGATTACATCCCCCTTATAAACGTCCTTATACTGGCTATGGCGATTCAGCGATCCCGCAGGGATCTGCTGAATTGCAGGCTACCTTATTAAACCCATACAGGGTTTAAATTTACCTTCTCTCTTATCTTTCTCTGCGTTGCGGCGTTCAGCGGTTCAATCAAGCCAGTAACATTGTCATGCTGCTTCTTTCCACCACGGCAGGTGGGCGATGCCCACCCTACTGTTTGGTGGTCGAGTTCCACTCATCAAACCTGAAAGGAAAGTCCAGAATAAGTTCAATATCAATAAAAAAGTGACACGCCCTATGGGATGTGCTCCTTGATTTCTGAATAACCGTGAGTGTGAAAGTCTCTCCTACTAATACAACATAATATAGACTTTTTTGGATTGCTATTTGGTAACAAATCAGTTACTGTGTGTCAACCTCTGTGGGAGCCGGTAACTGTTCCAGAAGTTCGTCCAGAGAACGAATGATTGTCGGTGCAAACTCAGCTTCTGGCTTAAACATCACCTGTATTGCTTCGGGAAGAGTTTCTGCCATGACAATGCGGTTTTGGTAAACTAAAATTACCCGGGCGAGAATGGGCACGCTATTCTCTTCTGCCTCCAGATATAATGGTTCCACATAGAGAAGGGATTGTTCTATAGGAATAACCAAGAGATTGCCCTGAACCACCCGAGAACCCTCACGATCCCAAAGGGAGATTTGTTGAGAAATTACTGGATCTTGGTTAATCAGAGCCTCAATTTGGTCTGGACCGTAAACTAACTTTTGCTTCGGAAATCGGTAGAGTAAGAGTTTGCCGTATTTGTCTCCGTCAGAGCGAGCAGCCAACCAACCAATCAAGTTGGGACGACGAATGGGGGTGTAGGGGTGGAGAAGAATAAACTCTTCTGATGTCTGAGCGGGGAGCCTCATAATGAGATAGTAAGGGGCGATGGTCTGAGATTTGCTACCATAGATTTCCTGGGGGATCTGCCACTGATCTTCTCGGTTGTAAAAGACCTGGGGATCACTCATGTGATAGGTGAGTAATTGCTTGCTTTGGATGTTGAATAAATCTTCGGGATAGCGGATGTGACTGCGAAGAGTAGCTGGCATATTCTCCAGGGGTTGAAATAGTTCCGGGAAAATATGGCTCCAAGTGCGGATAATGGGATCTTCAGGGTCAGAAATATAGAAGTTAACTTTGCCATTATAAGCATCCACTACTACCTTGACAGAGTTGCGGATATAGTTAAATTGGTTCGCCCCGGGGTCGGAATAGGGATAACTAGCGCTGGTAGTATAGGCATCTATCATCCAATAGAGGTAGTTTTCCCCCCCTTTCCCTGCATTGGCAACTACTAAATAGGGGTCTTTATCGAAACGGAGAAAAGGAGCAATAGTACGAACCCTCGTATTGATGTTGCGACGCCATAAGAGACGAGTGGTGGGGGTGAGATTACGGCTAAAAGGCATCCGCCAGTCTTTGAGTCTGACTGCAAAGAGCAACCGTCTGAGGGTATTGCCTATGGGTATCCCCCCAGTGCCATTATAGGTATTGTAAGCATTGCCCTCCTCATCGGGAAAGTCTAACTCCTGCACCTGGGTGTCTGTCATGACGTAGGTATTAGTGATTTCGCCGTAATAAATGCGGGGTTTGCCTATGGGAATACTGTACTCGATGGATTTGCTACTTGTTAATAGGCTGCCGCTTTCACCCATTTCCCGCCCGCTGCCGATATTCTTAACAAAATAATCCGGTAAACCCCCTTTCCCTGAGCGATTCACTGGAGAGAGGGTGAAGCCATAACCATGGGTGTAAACTAAGTGTTGGTTTACCCAGGTTTGGGCTTTTTCTGGCAGAGATAGGGAGTCCATTTCTCTGGCTGCAATGATGACTTGTTGTTTTTCAGTTGTACGCTTCTGTGGTAATCGTTCTACTTGTAGGGTATAGCGATCGATATCCGCATCAGGAAACTTATAATAGGATCTGATTTGTTGCAGTTGTCGATTAGCTTGTAACAAAGGGCGAGTATCCCAGATGCGGATATTTTCAAT
Organism: Prochloron sp. SP5CPC1; assembly: GCA_014323965.1. Taxonomy (GTDB): domain Bacteria; phylum Cyanobacteriota; class Cyanobacteriia; order Cyanobacteriales; family Prochloraceae; genus Prochloron. The sequence continues at coordinate 2,262 of JACONB010000334.1, forward strand.
AGTGAGAAAGTTCTGGTCTATATCTGCGGCGGTGAGGGTACCTTCTGGATTAAAAGTTTCCTCTTCTATCTTATCTAGAGCGAAAGCCGATCTGGTGTAGGCTATGGTTTGTTTAATATAAGGTTCCTCTCTTGCTAATTCATTGGGCTGTACTTCTAGACGCTGCACTGCAAAAGTAAGTCCACTATTCAGCAAGAGAGCGATGGCGTATATTAACATGCTCCCCAACAACCACTTGCTCCCTCTGTGTTTGAAAGCTCCCAGAAGTAGGAAGAGAGCGATCGCCCCAGCTAGAAATGTTAAAATAGTTTGACCTGGTAACTGCACTTTAACGTCAGCGTAACCAGCACCATAATGGACATT
>JACONB010000334.1:2649-5025 GCA_014323965.1 Prochloron sp. SP5CPC1
TTGGAAGTGGAATAGAGTAATTCGTAGCGAGCGAGCCAATGATGGAAGGCTCTCGACATGACGGTAAGACTGGATAAAGCAAATAAATGACGCACTTGAGATGGTAAAAAGCCAGTAAATTTACCTTCTGAGAGACTGTTACCAGATAAGAGATAGATTAGAGTAGAGGCGAGCAAGGCAAAGAGAAACAGTTCCCCCAGCCAAAAATTCAGTAATTGCCAGAAGGGTAAATTAAAGACATAGAAGCCGATATCTTTGTGAAAGAGAGGATCCACACTACCGAAAGAATCGTGTTGAATTTTTGGCAATACTACCATCCAGTTGCTTCCCATAATCAGTGCGAAGCAAAAACTCATGATCCAAGAGATGATTTTTAGGGTTACCTCAACCTTCAGGAGTAATATCATTACCAAGAAAGCTATCGGAGCGAAGTACCACCTTTCAAATTCCCATTCTGTAAAGGCATTTTGTAGACAGTGAATCAGGATGAGGGTGATGAGAAAAGATAGGGTTAGTGCTACTGGTAGAAGAATTTTTAAGTTTATTGTTGGTTTCTTCCTCAGTGAAGAGGGTGAGGTTATATATGTTCGCCTATTTGGGCGCTGCAAAGAGTAACTCTGGGGGAGGCGCTGGGCGCGCGCCAAGTTTCCTAAGAGGAAGAGTAGGGAAATAGCCCCAGTAATGCTACATAAAGCTACCTGAGTAATAATACGCTTTGTGAAGGTATCACTTATGTTGAGAGACTCAAACCAAAGTCTTTCCGTAATGAAATAGACTCCTAAATTTAAGAGCAAGAACGCCAAGAGAATGAAAATAACTCGAAATTTGCTCATTATCGTCGATATTGGGAGTAGGAAATACTATATTTTCTAAAAATACCATTTAAATAAATTAGTTATTAATACAGTAGTATTATTACCTCTCCACTTTTCCCTGTTCCTTATTCCCTATTTCCTATTTCCTTCCGCAGATGAACGCAGATAAACGCGGATATTTGTAAACTAGGAGTTTGTAGTACCGTAGTCGTAACTTAATTGCGTCACGCAGTGCGCCTTAGCGCCTTAGCGCGATCCTTAATTGCTTGTCTTGCCCATTGGTCTGCTGCAATAATATCGTCTAAACTAGGGTTGTCATTATTGTGAGTAATGTAGCGTTCCATTGCTTTTTCAATGGACCGAGGAATGTCCAAAAAGCCAATTTTACCTTCTAAAAACAAAGCTACTGCCTGTTCGTTAGCTGCATTTAAAACTGCTGGCATTAACCCCCCAGCCCTACCAGCACCATAGGCTAATTCCATGCAGGGATATTTTTTGTCATCGGGTTCGCTAAAGGTTAAACTACCCATCTTCACTAAGTCTAACTGCTGCCAGTTAGTATGAATTCGCTCAGGGTAAGAGAGGGCGTAGAGGAGGGGTAAGCGCATGTCTGCCCAACCTAACTGAGCCAGCATGGAAGTATCTTGCAGTTCGATGAGAGAGTGAATGATACTTTGGGGGTGAATTACAATATCGATGCTATCGTAATCTAAACCAAAGAGGAAGTGAGCCTCAATTACTTCCAGTCCCTTGTTCATAAGGGTAGCAGAATCTATGGTAATTTTCTTGCCCATTGCCCAATTAGGGTGTTTGAGGGCGTCCTCCACGGTGACATGGCTCAATTTATCCGCTGGCCAATCCCGGAAAGCGCCCCCGGAAGCAGTGAGGAGAATGCGCCGCAAGCCGAACTCTGGTACTCCTTGAAGGCATTGAAAAATAGCGGAATGCTCTGAGTCTGCTGGGAGGAGGCGAATCTTGTGTTGTTTCACCAAAGGCAGTACTACCGGGGCACCTGCAATGAGAGTTTCCTTGTTAGCGAGGGCAATATCTTTCCCGGCTTTAATAGCGGCGATGGTTGGCAGCAAGCCAGCGCATCCCACAATACCCGTGACAACGGTTTGGGAGTCTCCGTAACGAGCTACTTCTTCTACACCTTTGGTTCCAGCTAGGAGAATAGGAGGTTTGGGAACATGGGCGATAGCCTCTCGCAATGCTGGTAACTTTTCTTCCGTGGCGATGGCCACAATTTCTGGTTCAAATTGACCAATTTGTGCTGCTAACAAGTCTATGTTGCTATGGGCTGTTAATCCGACGACGCGGAATTTTTCGGAATACTGGGCGACAATATCTAAAGTTTGGGTGCCAATAGAGCCGGTAGAGCCTAGGATAGAGATTGGTTTCATGTAAACTGGGTGCAGAAGAACTCTTATCCACTTTATCAGCTAGATGCAGCAGGAGCCTCACGTCTTATTCCTCGTGCTGGGTTCTGGATTTTGCTGTCAGGTCAATCTGCTGGAGAATATCCGCTCTTCCTACTTTAATAAACCATTCCATTTCTGCC